>JAHECD010000035.1:0-13542 GCA_024641945.1 Rubrivivax sp.
CGAGGGCCGGTGCCCGACGGGGCGAATGGAGGCGGCGAGAAGCGCAGTGCAGCGGGGGGCAGTCCGCCGGAGGCGGACCGGCGAGAAGTCTCTATGCGTCGACGCGGGAGCGTCGGCGCGGAGGCATCGCAGCCGCCCCCGCGGAGCGAGCATCGCAGCGAAGTCGGCGCGCAGCGCCGACCGCCGGGGGCTGAGCCCCGTCGGGCACCGGCTCTCGGCCTGCACACCAGGCCGGCGATCAAAGGCTGGCGCCCGCCGCGACTTTGCAGCGACAAGCCGCCGGGCGTTCCCCGATGATCGCGTCGCCAAATGCGCCGAGGTCATTTCACGGCCTTCGGGTCGAGTGCATCGCGCAGCCCATCGCCGAGCAGGTTGAAGGCGAGGCTGACGATGAAGATGGCGCCACCGGGTGCCGCCGCGACCCACCATTGGTCGAGCACGAACTGGCGTCCGTTGGCGATCATCGCGCCCCACTCGGGCGTCGGCGGCTGCGCGCCGAGGCCGAGAAAACCCAGGCCGGCCGCGGTGAGGATGATGCCGGCCATGTCCAGCGTCACGCGCACGATCACGCTGCTCAGACACAGCGGCATCACGTGCCGCAGCACGATGCGCCATGGGCTTGCGCCGATGAGCCGCACGGCGCTGATGTAGTCGGCATGGCGGATCGTCAGCGTCTCGGCACGTGCGATGCGCGCATAAGGCGGCCACGATGTGATGGCAATCGCGATCACCGCGTTCTCGATGCCGGGGCCCAGCGCCGCGACGAACGCCAGCGCCAGGATGAGGCGCGGGAAGGCGAGGAAGATGTCGGTCACGCGCATCAGCGCCGCGTCGACCCAGCCGCCCGCGTACCCCGACACGGTGCCCACCAGCAGCCCGATCGGTGCCGCGAGCACCGCCACCAGTGTCACGACGTACAGCGTGATGCGCGAGCCGTGGATCAGGCGCGAGAGGATGTCGCGCCCTTGATCGTCGGTGCCCAGCCAGTGCGCTGTCGAGGGCGGCAGCAGCCGGTCGGCGCGCAGGTCGCCGACCGTCGGCGAGTAGGGGGCGAGCTGGTTCGCGAAGGCCGCGACAAGAACCAGCAAGAGCACGATCACCAGACCGGCCGTCGCCAGCCGGTTGTGGGCAAAGGAGCGCCAGCCGCCATAGGCGCGGCCGAGCGCGGCCTGCCGCCGCGACCGCGGGCGGTCCGACATCAGCCAGACGTGCAAGGCATTCACCGGGCGGGCCGCGTGCGCGGGTCCAGCACGCGGTACAAGAGGTCGCTGAGCAGGTTCAGCCCGATGAAGACCGTGCCCACGACGATGGTGCCGCCGAGCACGGCGTTCATGTCGGCGTTCTGCAGTGAATTCGTGATGTACAGACCGAGCCCGGGCCACGCGAAGACGGTCTCGGTGAGCACCGAGCCTTCCAGCAGCCCGGCATACGCCAGCGCGATCACCGTCACCAGCGGCACCATGGCGTTGCGCAAGGCGTGGCGCCAGACGATGCGTGCCTCCGACAGGCCCTTGGCACGCGCGGCGACGACGTACTCCTGCCCGAGTTCGTGAAGCATGAACGAGCGGGTCATGCGGCTGATGTAGGCGAGCGAGAAGTAGCCGAGCAACGAGGCCGGCAGCACGAGATGGCTCAGCGCGTTGCCGAAGGCTTCCCACTCGCCGGCGAGCGCGGCGTCGAGCAACAGCAGCCCGCTCACACGCTCGACCGAATACTCGTAGGCCACGTCGATGCGCCCCGGCCCGCCGACCCACCCCAGCTTGGCGTAGAACAGCACCAGCGCCATCAGCCCGAGCCAGAAGATCGGCACCGAATAACCCACGAGTCCCATCACGCGCACGGCATGGTCGGCCGCGCCGCCGCGCCGCACCGCGGCCCACACGCCCAGCGGCACACCGAGTCCGGCGCCGATCAGGATGCCGCAGGTGGCGAGTTCGAGCGTCGCGGGGAAGGTCTTGCGGATGTCTTCGAGCACCGGGTTGGCCGTCAACACCGACGTACCGAAATCGCCACGCACCGCCTTGCCGACATAACCGCCGAATTGCTGCCACACCGGCTTGTCCAGCCCCAGTTCGGCACGCACGCGCTGCACCACGTGCTCGGGTGCACGGTCGCCCACGATCGCCAGCACCGGGTCGACCGGAATCACCCGGCCGATGAAGAACGTGACCGCAAGCAGCCCGAGGTAGGTGAGTACGACGACCGAGCCGAAGCGCCCCAGCGCCGCAACGTACCGCGCGAGACGGTTCAATGCCGGCCTATCGCTTGCTCACGTTGAACAGGTAGGTGGAGTCGGAGGTCGGCCCGATCTTCAGGCCATCGACATTGGCGCGGTAGGCGGCCACCTCGACCTGCTGGTAGAGCATGACGAACGGACCCGTGCGGCGGAATTCCGCCTGGATCTCCTGGTACATCCTGGCCCGCTTGGTGCCGTCGCGCTCCAGCGCTGCGGCGTCCGACTTCTTCGTCAGTTCCGGGATGTCCCAGGCATTGCGCCACGCGAGTGGCTTGCTCTTGGCGTCGTCCGCGTTGTCGGGGTTGCGCGCAAACGTATCGGCATTCGTGTGCGGGTCCCAGTAGTCGGCGCCCCACTGGCCGATGTAGATGTCGTGCGTGCGCGCGCGGTACTTGGTGAGCGTCTGCTTGCCGTCGCCGGGCAGGATCTCGAGTTCGATGCCGGCCCGCTTGAGCGTCTGCTGGATCGCCTCGGTGATGCCCTGCACGGGCTGGATCGTTCGCATGTCGATCGTCACCTTGAAGCCGTCCGGATGGCCCGCCTTGGCCAGCAGCGCCTTCGCCTTGGCGACGTCGAGCCTGTAGGGATTCTCGGTGCTCGCGCCGAGCAGGCCCACGGGCAGGAAGTTCTGGTGCACCACACCGATGTTCTTGATCAACGTATCGCCGATGGCGCCGTAGTCCACCAGCCACTTGAAGGCCTCGCGCACTTCGGGCTTGGCCAGGATCGGGTTCTTCTGGTTCAGGCTGAAGTAGTACACCGTGCCCTTGGGCGTGGCGGTGGTCTTCACGTCCTTGCTCGTGGCCAGCGCCGCCAGGTCCTGCGGGCTCAGGTTGCGTGCGATGTCCACGTCGCCCTTCTCGATCAGCAGGCGCTGCGTGGCGCTCTCCTTCACGTGGCGGTAGATCACACGTGCCAGCGCGGGCTTGGTGCCGTGATAGTTGTCGTTGCGCTCGAGCGCGACGATCTCGTTGGCGCGCCACTCGCGGATCTTCAGCGGGCCCGAGCCGGCGAAATGCGTCTTCAGCCAGGCCCAGCCGAGGTCGCCGGCCGCTTCGTTGGCCAGCACGAGCTTGCGGTCCACGACCCCCGCCACGTTGGCGGTGAGGCAGTTGTAGACGAGCGTCGGCGCGTACGCCTTGTCGGTCTCGATCGTCAGCGCGAGCGGGCCGGTCTGCCGCACCTTGTCCTTCACGTTGGCCTTGCTCAGCCCGAACTGCGTGAGGATGAAGGCCGGTGTCTTGTCGAGCAGCACCGCGCGCTGGAGCGAAAAGACGACGTCCTCGGCCGTGAGCGGGTTGCCGGAAGCGAACTTCAGGTTCGGCTTGAGCTCGAAGCTGTAGGTCTTGCCGTCGGCCGCGACGCTCCATTTGGCGGCCAGGTCGGGCAGCAGCCTGGACGGGTCGTTGACGTCGAAGCGCAGCAGGCGCTCGTAGCCGTTGCCCATCAGTTCGCCGGCCGAGATCTCGAAGGCCTCCGCCGGGTCGAGCGAGATCACGTCGTCGAAGGCCATCGCCACGACCAGCGTGTCCTTCGGTGTCGCCGCCTGCAGCGGCCAGGCCGCGCCGAGCGCCAGCGTGGCGGCACCCAGCGTCCAGGCGCGGCGGTTCAGGCGGATCGGGATCGAATCGGCATGGTTCGGCATGGTGGGCCTCCTTGGTCGCGTGCAGTATCGCGCGACTGCCGAGGTGCGCACTGCGCTACATCCGGCTCGGCAGCCAGAGGGCGATGACGGGGAAGGCGATCAGGATCACCAGCCGCACGATGTCGGTGATCACGAACGGGATCACGCCCTTGAAGATCGTCGTGAAGCTCACCTCGGGCACCACGCTCTTGATGACGAATACGTTCATCCCGACCGGCGGGTGGATCAGCCCGAGCTCCACCGTCATCACGATGATGACGCCGAACCAGATCGGGTCGAAGCCCAGTTGCGTGACCACCGGGAAGATGATCGGCACCGTCAGGATGATCATCGCCATCGCATCCATCAGACAGCCGAGCACGAGGTACATCACCATGATCAACGCGAGCACGCCGTAGCGGCCGATACCCAGCCCGGTGAGAAATTCGGTGAGCTTCTGCGGTGTCTGCGTGATGGTGAGGAAATAACCGAACAGCAGCGCCCCGATCAGCACCGTGAAGACCGCCGCCGCCGTGCGCGTGGCCTGCAGCAGCGCCTGGCGGATGCCGGCGCGGTCGAGCTTGCGGCGCAAGATGCCGAGCAGGAACGCGCCGCCGGCACCCATGCCGCCGGCCTCCGTCGGCGTGAAGAAGCCGCCATACAGGCCGCCGATCACGAAGACGAAGAGCACGAGCGACGGCCACACGTCCTTCAGCGCGACGAGACGCTCGCTCCACGGGCGCGCCGGCGCAGCCGGCAGCATGTTCGGCCGCACGAAGACGATGACGGAGATCGTCAGCACGTACATGCTCATCGCCAGCAGGCCCGGCAGCACGCCGGCCATGAAGAGCTTGCCGATGTCCTGCTGCGTGATCACGGCATAGACCGCAAGCACGGTCGACGGCGGCAGCATCGCGCCGAGCGTGCCGCCGGCGGCGATGACGCCGGCCGAGAAGCTCTGCGGGTAGCCGTAGCGCCGCATCTCCGGGTAGGCCACGGTGGAGAAGGTGGCGGCGGTGGCGACCGACGACCCGCAGATCGCCGCGAAGCCGCCGCAGGCCAGCACGGTGGCCATGCCCAGCCCGCCGCGCAGGTGGCCGATGCAGGCGTTGGCGGCCCGGAAGAGTTCCTTGCTGACCCCCGACACCGAGACGAACGCCCCCATCAGCATGAACATGGGGATGACGCCGAAGGCATAGTCGGTGACCGTGCGCATCGACGTCTGGCCGATGAGCTTGAGGGCCGGCCCGGCGCCCGCGATCATCGAATAACCCACCACGCCGACGAGCCCCATCGCCATGCCGACCGGCACACGCAGCAGCATCAGCACGAAGAGGATGACGAAACCGGCGACCGCAATGAAGTCCGTACTGAATTCCATGGCGGGGCGCTATTCCTGCACGCGGTCTTCGGCGTGCTCGTCGTGCAGCAACTCCGGGTGGAAGATCAAGCGCCAGGTGCGGATGGCGATCAACACGACGGCACACACGTCGCCCGCCCAGGCCACCGCGTAGAGCGGCCAGATGGGCAGATTGAGGTCGTAGGTCTGCACGTTGTCCTGGTAGGTCCCGCGCACCTTGTCGAACAGCATCGCGGTCTGCACCGTCACCACGAACAGCAGCACCACGGTGGCGAAGACGTCGATCCAGCGTTTCATGCGCGGGCCGGCGCTCGTCCACAACAGGTCCACCGTGATGTGCCCGCCGCGGTAGCTGGTGGCGGCGATGCCCCAGAAGATCAGCACGCCCAGCAACAGGCGCCCGGCGTCGTAGCTGTCGGGAATCGACGTATTGAAGAACTTGCGCAGGATGACCGAGATGAAGATGTCGGCGGCGACGATGCCGACGAAACTCGCCGCCATCCACTCGATGACGTGGATGATGCGGTCGGCGAGGTTCCTGTTCCTCTTTGCGGCCATGCGCAACGCAAGTCCGGGACGCAGTGGGCTACAGCGCCGACTTGTACTTGGCCAGGCTCTGCTGCAGGCCATCGAGCACCTGCTTCGGGTCGGCGCCGGCCTTCTTCGCGCCTTCGGCCCACTGGTCCGTGACCGGCGCCACGGCCTTGCGCCACGCGTCGATCTGCCCGGCATCGAGCTTGACCATCTCGTGGCCCGGCATGGCCGCGATCTTGGCGCGCCCGCCAGCCTCGAAATCGGCCCACCCGCTGGCGACCTTCTCGGCCCACTCGGTCGTGCAATGGTCGTCGATCACCTTCTTCTGCGCGGCCGACATCCCGGCGATCTTGTCCTTGTTCAGCACCCAGACGAAAGGCGTTGCGTACAGCGGCGCGTCGATGTGGTGGGTGACCACCTTGTCGATGCCGAACAGCATCAGCGAACCCCACGGGAAGGTGATCGCGTCGGCCACGCCACGTTCGATCATGTCGCGTGCCTCGGGCGCGGACGACTGCACGTTGGTGCCGCCGAGCGTGGTGACCATCTGGCCGATCGTGCTCGTGGCCGGCCGCACCTTCATGCCCTTGAGGTCGGTCGGCAGCACGACCTTCTTGCGCGAGTGCAGACTGCCCGGGTCGTGCAGGAAGGCGAAGCAGACCTGCACGTCCTTCATCTCCTTGGCCGCGTAGGCGCGGTACCAGGCGTCGACCGCCGCCGAGCCGCCCTTCGCGTTGGAGATCTGGAACGGCAGCGACGCCGCCGCGAAAATCGGGAAGCGGCCCGGCTGGTAACCCGGGTTCACGTAGGCGGCATCGGCGATGCCGTCGCGCGCCATGTCGTAGTGATCGAAAGCCTTGCCGAGCTGCTCGCCAGGGAAGAACGAGAACGTGATGCTGCCGCCGCTCGCCTTCTTCACGTCCTCGGCCCAGGCCTGCAGCGCCGGGTTCAGCGGATGCTGTGCCGGCACCCAGCTCGACAGCTTGAGCATCACGGGCTTGTCTTGCGCCTGTGCGGCAGTGGCGAGCAGTGCGGCGCAGAACAGCAGGGCGAGTCGATGGGCGGTCATGGGGTTGTCTCCTTCATTGATCGGTGGGGATTGTGGGTGGCCCGCGTGTGGCGGGCGCTACTTGAATACCTGGGGGCCGAACGTGGCGAGGTGATGCGCGAGGTCTTCGATCTCTTCCGGCTTGACGCCCGCCAGCGCCTCGGTCATCGCCTGCGAATAACCGACCCGCGTGCCGGCACGGAAACCGCGCAACGCGTGCAACAGGTAGTCCTCGCGCTGGCCGGCCAGGCGCGGCACCTGCTTGCCGCCTTCGAGGCCTGCGCCGTGACAGGCGTTGCAATGCAGCCGGGCCGCCAGCGCCGCACCACGCGCGGCGCGCGCAGGGTCGGCCGCGGGCGCGGCGGCCGGTGGCGGCAGCGTGGCGATGAAGTCCGAGAACCCGCGCAGGTCTTCATCGCTCATGCCTTTGGCCACCGCCGTCATGGCCGCGCTGTCGCGCCGCCCGTCCCGGAACAGGAAGAGCTGCGTGATCGCGTAGAAGCTCGGCTGCCCGCCAAGGGACGGCGTCATCGCCATCGCGCTCGCGCCTTCGGCGCCGTGGCAGGCCGCGCAGACGGCAGCGTAGCGCTCGGCGTGTGTCGGCTGTGCGCACGTGGCCCCCGGCAGCACGCCGAGGGCCAGCACGGCCCCGATGAAGGACCCGCGGTTCACTGGCCGTAGCTGATGCGGTAGATCGCGCCGTTGTGGTCGTCGCTGACCAGCATCGACCCGTCCTTCATCACGATCATGTCGACCGGCCGACCGAGATATTCGTTGTTCTCGACCAGGCCGGTCATGAAGGGTTCCATCTTCGCGATGCCGCCCTTGCCGTCGGGCCAGGCGACGACGATGTCGGCGGCGTACTTCTGCGAGCGGTTCCACGGGCCGTGGCGCGCGACGAAGATCGCGCCCTGGTACTTGGGCGGGAACTGCTTGGCGGTATAGAAGCGCATGCCCAGCGTGCCGGCGTGCGGCCCGGTCAACAGGGCGGGCTTGGCATAGTCGTCGCAGTTCTTGCCCCAGCCGAATTCGGGATCCGCGAAGTCGCCCTGGTGGCAGTACGGAAAGCCGAAATGTTGCTTGCCCGGCTGCGTGACGTGGTTCAGCGTGTCGTTGGGCAGGTCCTCGCTGAGCCAGTCGCGCCCGTTGTTCGTGTACCAGAGGCTGCCGTCCTTGGGGTCGAAGTCGAAGCCGACGGTGTTTCGCACGCCGAGCGCCACGTCCTCGACGCCGGTGCCGTCGAGATTCATCTTCACGATCTTGGCGAACTTGTCGCCCGGGTCGCAGATGTTGCACGGTGCGCCGATATTCACGTACAGCTTGCCATCGGGCCCGAGCTTGATGAACTTCCAGCCGTGCGGCACCTCGCCCGGCAGCTTGTCGTACACCATCACCGGCTTGGGCGGGTTGTCGAGCTGGTCCTCGATGTTGTCGTAGCGCGTGATGTCCTTCGGTGTCGCGACATACAGCGAGCCCTTGTTGAACTCGATGCCGTTGGGCAGGAAGAGCTTCTCGGCGATCGTCTTCACCTCGCGCTTGCCGCCCTTGTCGGTGACGGCGTAGATCTTGCCGCCGACGAACAGCGAGCTGACGAAGACCGTGCCCTTGTCGCCCTGCCGCAGGCCGCGGGCATCGAGGATGCCGCTGGCCCACACCTCGGCCTTGAATCCCGGCGGCAGCTTGAGCTTGGCCACCGGCAGCTTGTCCGCGGCGGTAGGAATCGGGAATGCCGGCACCGGCGCCATCTTCATCGCGGTGTCGGTCTTGGGACGACCCTTGGCCCAGAAAGGCTCTTCCGCCGCCGGCTGCGCCCAGGTGGCGCCCGCGGTGACGAGAAGGGCCAGCGCGGCGGCGTTGCGCCAGCGCGGGCGCGAAATCGGACTCTGGTTCATCGTGTGTCTCCTGGCTCTCGTTGCCCGCGCGCTATGGGTGCGCGCGGTTCACACCCGGTGCGGGCGTGTTCAGTGCAGGCATGCCGGCGGCCCGGCGGTGCCAACGTATGGGTTGAGCTGCCAGCGGCCGCGCAGGTGCGCCGTTGGCCACCAAGGCCTGATCGAAGGCCTTGCCGGCGTCGTCGGCCAGGGCCGCGGTGCGCGCGGCGCGTACCGCCTCGGCCCGCGCGGCCGGGTCTGGCAGATGCGCGGCCAGCGCCAGGTGATCGATGATGTGCAGCAGGTGGTGCTTGCCACGGTCGTTGGTGCTGCCGTAGCCCTTGATCAGCCGGCCGCACAGCGCCAGTTCGTGGCCCAGCGCCCAGTGCTCCCGTGTGCCCTGCTCCACGGCGGCGAGCCAGCGTTCGATCAAGGCCTGCTCAACCGCGAAGCGGCTGCCACGCCGCCGCTGGCCCTTCAGCGCGCCGACGAAACGCAGGGCCAGGGCGCCGCTCACGGTGTGCGTGCCCACGCGCAAGGGCAACGCCCAAGGCTCGGATCCGCGCGCACGCCTTGCCTCGTCCCATGCCGTGAGGCGCCGCGCCAGCCCGGCCGGCAGCAGCGCAGCAAATTCCGGCACACCGGGCTTGAAGTGGTCGAACACCTTGACGATCTCGTCGTCGCGCGCGGCCACCTCGCCGCGCACACGCGCCGCCCGGGACGCACGCAGCTTGAGCGTGGCCACACGCACGATGTCGTCGAACGCCATCCACAGCGCCAGCCAGCGGGTCATCTCCGCAGCGACCGCACCCCCCTGCTGCGTCTGTGGATCGGCCGCGCGCTCGGCCGCCTCGATGCGCGCCAAACGATCGTCGTAAAGGCGCACGTAAGCGGCGTCCTGGTAATCGAGCAGGCGAGCCCGGGCCAGTGTGCGCAGATCGCTCGGCACCGCGGGTGCCGGGCCGGACGACATCGCCGCCTCGATCACAGCGCGCTGGGCGCGGCGCGCCGCGACCGCATCGAAGGCGAGCGCAAATCCGCGCAGGCTGGGCTCCACGCCCTTGCCCGACGCGCGGATGGTGTCCTCGAATACGCTGCGCGCGAACGGCAGCACGCCGCTGGCGGCGATGGCGCCGAACAGCACGGCACTGATCGCCGTGCCGGCGTTGCGCGCCATCGTCGACAGGTCCAGCAGTTCCGCCGCGCGGCAGTGTTTCTGCAGCGTGGCCACGAGCGCCGCGTCGTCGGCGCGGCCGTCGCCCATCTGCATCTTCTCGGCCACCGTGAGGGCGCGCGCGGTGGAGCTGACGACGAGCGTGCGCTGCGCGCTCGTCATCCCGGCACCCACCTGGCGCACCGTCTCGAGCAGTTCGGACGACACCATCAGGTCGATCGCACCCGGCACTGGATTCAGGCTGAAAACAGGCCGGCGGCCGCCCGTCGCGGCAGCCGGCTGCGGGTGGATCTCGAGGTAGTACGTGGTGGCGCCGGTGCGCTGCGCGACACCCGGCACCGACGTGCTCTGCGCGCTGTGGCCGGCCCGCACGGCCGCGTCGTACAGCCATTCCGACAACACCCCGCCGCCTTCGCCGCCCAGGGCGCAGACGAGCACGGTGATCGGGCCTGAGGACGAACGAGAAATGGTGTCGTTCATGCCGATGTCCTCATGCCGGCTGCAGCAGCGACACGACACGGCCGCGCAGCGTGGCGAGCAGGCGCTCGTGCCACTTCGGGTTGCGCACGACCTCGGCGCGATAGAAGCTCGGGCAGAGCGTGGCCGCATGGGCATTGGCGCCGCACAGGCCGCAGCCCACGCAGCCCTCGACCACGGTGGCGACCGGGTCCACACGCAGCGGGTCCGGGTTGTCCTTCAACGTCAGCGTGGGGCAGCCGGACAGGCGGATGCACGCGTGGTCGCCCGTGCAGACGTCCTCGTCGACGCCGTATTTCACGCGCTCGACACGCTCGCCACGCTTCAGGAGCGAGGCGATCCAGGGCTTGATGCGGCGCTGGCGCTCGAGCTGGCATTCGCCCTCCGCGATGACGACCTTCAGGCCGTTGAAGGGGCTGGTCAGCGCCTCCTGCAGCGTGCGCCGCATCGCATCGACATCGTAGTTGTCCACCACACGCATCCACTTCAGCCCCATGCCCTTGAGCGTGTCCTCGATGGACTGGTTCTTGTGCGCGAGGCTCTGGTGCAGGTGGGACTTGGCCTCGGCCTCGGCCTTGGCCTCGTCGTCCGGTGAATTCAGAATGTCCTGCGTGCCGGTGGCCGACGTGTAGCCGTTCTTCATGATCACGAGCACCGCGTCGTCGCCATTGAAGAGGGCCGCCTGCACCCCGGTGAGCAGGCCGTTGTGCCAGAACCCGCCGTCGCCCATGATCGCGATCGTGCGGCGCTCCATCATCGGCGACACGCCGGCGCGGCTGGCCAGGCTCATGCCGTAGCCCAGGATCGAGTGGCCGGACGAAAACGGCTCGAACGTCGCCAGCGCATGGCAGCCGATGTCGGCCGCGATGTGCACCGGGCCGACGGCCTGCTGCGCCAGTTTCAGCGCCGAGAAGACGGGCCGCTCGGGGCAGCCGATGCAGAAGCCCGGCGGCCGCGCCGGCAGCGGGCCGTGGGCCTTGATGACGTCGGCACGGCGCAGCGCGTTGGACGCCAGCCAGGCCCGCGCCGCGGTGAGGTCCACGTCCGGCAGGTGCTTTTCGGCGAAGGCGATGAGGCCCTGTGCGATGACCTCCACGGTGTATTCGCCCGCCGCCGGCAGCAGGTCCTTGCCGTGCACCGGCGTCTGCACGTCGAGCCGTCGCAACGCTTGTACGAGGTCCTTCTCGATGTATTCGGGGTTGCCCTCCTCGAGCACCAGCACGGCGCGCCGGCCGGCGCAGAAGGCGCTGAGTTCGGCCGGCACCAGCGGGTACGTCACGTTCAACACGAGCAGCGGCAACCGGCTGTCGCCATAGGCGTCCGCCAGGCCGAGCATCTGCAGCGCCCGCACGAGCGCGTTGTACAGGCCACCCTGCACGATCAACCCGACCTCGCGGCGCGCATCGGCCGGCCCGTCGAAGCGCTCGTTCAACTGGTGCTGCGCGATATACGCCTGCGCAACCGGGATGCGATGCTCGACCTTGAGCTTCTCGTGGCGGAAGGTCACCGGCGGGTGCGCGAGCCGCATGTAGTCGAAGCCGGCCGGCTCGGCGATCAGCGTGCGGGTGCTCAGCTTCGGCGCCACGTTGTCCTTGGCCTCGAAGGTGCCGCGCACATGGCAGGCGCGGATGCGCAATTCCATCAGCGCGGGCATGTTGCTCGCTTCGCTGAGCGCAAACGCATGCTCGACGCAACGCACCATGTTGCTCAGGTCGGGCCGCGGATCGAAGAGCGCCAGCGTGCTCTTCAGCGCATAGGCGTGGGTGCGCTCCTGGATCACGCTGGCGCCTTCGCCGTAATCCTCGCCGACGACGATCAGCGCCCCACCGACGACCCCCGGCGACGCGAGGTTGCTCAACGCATCGGCTGCAACGTTGGTGCCGACGATGCTCTTCCAGGTGACGGCCCCGCGCAGCGGGTAGTGGATCGAGGCGCCCAGCATCGCGGCGGCAGAAGCCTCGTTCGAGCACGCCTCGACATGCACACCCAGCGTGTCGAGGTAGGGCCGTGCCTGCACCATCACGTCGAGCAGGTGCGACACCGGCGCGCCCTGGTAACCGCCGACGTAGGCCACACCGGCCTGCAACAGCCCCTTGGTGATGGCGAGGATGCCTTCGCCATGGAACGTGGCGCCCTGCCCGAGCTGCAGCTGTTCGATCTGATCGGTGAACTGGACTTCCATCGGCCAGGCGCCTTGTCTCGTGGTGCGGCTCTGACGGCCGATGGGCGAATGTAGGGACCGGGCCGTCATTCGTCCATGCAATGACCTTTGTGAGTACGATTCGCCGCATGCATATTCGAGATCTCGACCTGAACCTGCTGCATGTCTTCCAGGCGGTGCACGCAGCGCGCAACGTCAGCCGGGCGGCGGAATCGCTGGGGCTGTCGCAGCCGGCAGTGAGCCACGCACTGACGCGGCTGCGGCTCGCGCTGCACGACCCGTTGTTCGTGCGCGCCGCCGGCGGCGTCGCGCCCACGCCCAAGGCCGACCAGCTGGCGCGCCAGGTGTCGGCCGCGCTCCAGTTGCTGGACGTGGCGATGCACGATGTCGATACCTTCGATGCCGCGCGCTCGCAGCGCCGCTTCACGGTCCACATGAGCGACATCGGCGCCGACGAGTTCCTGCCGCTGCTGATGGCCGGCCTGTCCGCGCAGGCACCGGGGGTGCGCATCGAGGTGATGCAACTGGCACCCGAGGCCATCGGGCCCGCACTCGACGACGGGCGGCTCGACTTGGCGTTCGGTTTTCTGCCGGGTCTGGCCGGCACCGAGCAGGCCACGCTGCTGACCGAGCGCTACGTGGTGCTGCTGCGGCGCGGCCATCCGCTGGCCGGCGCGCTGCGTGACCGCAGCACGCTGGAGAAGCTCGACTTCATCGTCGTGCGCAGCCACACCGAGCCGGCGCGCGCGCTGCATCTGCTCGGCCTGGAGCCGCGCATCCGGCTCGCGCTGCCGCACTTCATGGTCGTGCCGTCGATCCTGGCCGCCACGGACCTGGCGGTGGTGATGCCCTTGCGCCCTGCGCTGCGCTTTGCAAAACGCCACGAACTGCAGGTGGTCGAACCCGACTTCGGGCTGCCGCCGTTTCCGGTGGCGATGCACTGGACCTGGCGCCAGTCCCACGATGCCGGTCACCGATGGCTGCGCGAACGTGCGCTCGCCATGCGCTTCGGCGTGCCAACCAAGGAGACGCCAGCACGCAGACGTCCGGTGGCGGC
>JAHECD010000035.1:13642-39714 GCA_024641945.1 Rubrivivax sp.
GTGGCGGCTACTTGACCTGGATGCGCTGCAGGTAGTCGATCAGCGCGACGATCCGGCCACGCACATACCATTCGGGTTGACCGGAGATGCGCGCCTCGGGCTGCAGCAGCGCCGACGCCCGGTATTCGTAGCCCCACACGGGCATTTCACGCGACCCGTGCGCCCAGATGTCGGTGCTCGCGCGGCCGTCGATCATTTCCCAGACCAGCTGCACCGGCAGCGCGCCGCCGCTGCGGCGGGCCAGCGTCGTCAGGTCGGACGGCTTCTTCGTCAACGCCTGTGCGGCAGGGCCGTCGCCCTTGCCACCGACACCATGACAGGTGGCGCAGGCACTCATATATTCGGACCGCCCCATGTCCGTGGCCAGCGTGTCGGCCCGCGCCGGTATGGCGGTGGCGGCCAGGAGACACACCATCGTGGCGATCAGCGGTGTGCGCGTTGACATCTTCTTGCCCTTTCATCGTTGACGCGGCCGGCCCTCGACCGGGGACCGTACGGCACGCAACTCGTGTTGCTGCATGGTCCATGATGGCCCGTGCCCGCGCTGCCGGATTGATTGCACGCAACGTCGGCGCCTGTGGCGCCGCCTGGCCTGGGGTCCAATGCGCGGATGACCGATCCGAAAGACGACCTCATCGACCTCGTGCTGCGTGGCGACCACATCACGCTCGACGCACTGCTCAAGGCCTGCGGGCTGGCCTCGAGCGGCGGTGCCGCCAAGGTGCTCATCGCGGAGGGCGGCGTGCTCGTCAACGGTGCGGCCGAAACACGCCGCGGACGCAAGCTGCGCGCCGGCGATGTCGTGACGGCCTTGGGCCATCGGGTGCACCTACGCAATGCCTGACGACATGCGGGTCCAACGTGCGGCCAGCCGCCGGTGGGCGACACTGCACTGTCGTCTCTCCCTTCTTGCCGACTTCGCCATGGACTATCCGCGCTACGACCCGCAATCGCCCGTCACGCCGTTGAGCGCCGACGAACTCGAAGCGCTCGACGCACTGCTGCAGGCGCTGCCCAGCGATGCCGCCATGTCGCTCGACGGACTGGATGGCTATCTCACCGCGCTGATCGTCGGCCCGCCCGACACGCTGACCGGGTTGCCGACCGCCGACTGGCTGCCGCTCGTGTGGGGCGGCGACGGCGAAGGTGGCCACGAAGAGGCCGCGCCCTTCGCCAGCAAGCGGCAACGCAAGACCACGGTCGTTCAGTTGCTGCGCCACCTGCGTCACCTGAGCGAACTGCTCCACCACGCACCGCGAGACTGGCAGCCGGTCTTCAGCGTGGCTGAAAAAGGCGGCGAGGAATGGATCGACGCGCGCGACTGGTGCACCGGCTTCCTGCAAGCGGTCGACCTGGCACCGCAGGCCTGGGGCCAGACTTGGGAGCGGCCGGAACTGGCGCCGCTTCTGCAACTCGGCGGCGGCCTCGAAGGATCACCAATGCCACCTGCCGTCGATCTCGACGACCCCGTCGTCTGCGACCGACTCAGTCGCGCCGTGCCCGACGCCGTGCTCGGATTGATCGCACCGCACGACGATTGAACCCATCCAACAGCGACCGCGGTCGCGCCGCGGCACGTTGATCAAGACGGGCCCGGTGTTCAGTTGGAATACTGCTGGCTCGCGGGCACATCGGACCAGTACACCGGTGAACTCGGCGTGCGCCAGCGCAACCGCAGGGTCGAGTCGCCCGAGCCGTCGTAATGGTCGATCTCGATCGCCAGGCGCGTGCCCGCGGCACCGGTCACCGGTGCCAGCGTGAAGCTGGTATTGCCGGCGTTCGCCCAGCGGTCCACGACCGTGACACCACCGATGCGCACGCGGATGCCGTCGTCGGCCGTGATCTGGATCGTATAGGTGCCATCGGCAGGCAATTGCACGGCACCCTTCCATTGCGCCGACCATCCGTTCTCCGGAATGCCCGACCCGGGCGATGGGGACCCGGACGACGTCGACCACACCAGGTTCACCGGCTCGACACGCGTCAGCGCAGGTGGCCCGGTCAGCGTGGTGTTGGCGAAATAGGTGCCCGTCAGGCCGCCGCTCGTGCCGGCAGTGGACGCCGATACGGTGACGGTCACACCGGCGCTCGTGGTGCTCGCGCCGCCATTGTCGGTGGCGCGCCCCGTCAACACATGGGTGCCGCCTGCCGCGGGTGTCCACGTCAGCGCAAACGGCGCCGTGGTGTCGGTGCCGATGAGCGTCGCGCCGTCGTAGAAGTCGACCCGCGTCACGCTGCCGTCGCTGTCGGCCGCCGCGGCCGAGAGCGCCACCGGCGTTCCCACGGTGGCCGTGGTGAGTGACGTGAGCGTCACCGTCGGGGGCGCATTGGCGGGCGCGGCGACGACGATCGTCGCGGGCACGCTGGTGGCGAGCGCACCGCCGTTGTCGGTCGCACGCGCGGTGACCGAAAACGTGCCGGCCGCCGTGGGTGTCCATGCCAGCGTATACGGCGCGGTGGTATCGCTGCCGACCAGCGTCGCACCGCTGTAGAAATCCACGCGCGCAATGGAGCCGTCGGTGTCGGCGGCTGTCGCGGCGAGCGCAACCGCGACGCCGACCGTGCCGGATGCCGGCGCGGACAGGCTCACGCTCGGCGGTGCGTTGGTCGCCGTGCCGACCACCACCGAGACCGGCGCGCTCGTGGTCGACACGCCGCCGTTGTCCGTGGCGCGCGCCGTGAGCGTGAACGTGCCGGCTGCCGCGGGTGTCCACGCCAGCGTGTAGGGCGCGGTGGTGTCGGTGCCGATGAGCGTGGCGCCGCTGTAGAAGTCGACGCGCGCGACGGAGCCGTCGGTGTCCGACGCGGTCGCGGCGAGCGCGACCGACACGCCGACCGTGCCGGATGCCGGCGCCGACAGGCTCACGGTCGGCGGCGCGTTGGCCGCCGTGCCGACCACGACCGATGTAGGTGAACTCGTGGTCGATGCGCCACCGTTGTCGGTGGCGCGTGCGGTCAACGCATAGGTGCCGGCTGCGGTGGGAGTCCACGGCAGGTTGTACGGTGCTGACGTGGCCGTGCCCAGCAGCGTGGTGCCGCTGTAGAACTCGACCCGCACGATCGAGCCGTCCGGATCCGTGGCCGTTGCCCCAAGCGTCACCGACGCGCCGGCGGTGACGGTGGGCGGTGCACTCAGGCTCACCACGGGCGGCAGGTTGGCGCCCGCCCCATACAAGCGGCTGGCCGGCACGGGGGAGTAATACGGCGCGGCGCCGGGCGTGCCCCAGCGCAGCCGCAAGGTCGAGGCGCCCTGCAGGTCGGCGTGCTCGATCACGATCGACATCCGGTCGCCCGCACTTCGATTGATCGGGTGCACGTCGAAGGTCGCATTGCCCGCGGCCCGGCCCCAGGCATCGATCACGAGTTCGCCGTCGATCCAGACGCGCACGCTGTCGTCCGCAATGACCTGAAAGAGATAGGTGCCGGTGAGGGGTGCCTCGACAAGGCCGGACCAGCGGGCAGACCACTTGTCGGCGGGCAGGCCGGACGCCGGTGCCGCCGTGCCCCAGCTGAAATCGACCGCCTCGGTGCGGGTGAGCAGCGCGCTGCCGGTGAGGTTCGGGTTCTTGAAATATTCCGCTGCCAGGCCCGTTCCGCTGCTGGTATCGCTCATCGGCGCGGTGGGTTCCTCGCTGCCGATGGTGCGCAGGTAGGTGCCGAGGTTGGCCAGTTCGGCGGCGGTGAGGCTGACGCCGCGATGCGCCTGGACGGCGGCCTCGATCGTGGCAGCGCTGCCGTCGTGCAGGAACGACGTCTGCGCGTACAGGCCGCGCAACGTGGGCGGGTCGATGCCCGGCAGCGGCCCGCCGAGGCGGTTGCCGCTGGCGGGCTTCACGGTGCCGATGTCGATCAGCGTGGCATGGCCGCTGCTGCTGAAGGCGCCGCCGCCATGGCAGGCGGCGCAATTGCGCGCCACGAAGACCGCCTTGCCATCGGTCACGGCGGGCGGTACCGTGCCCCACGGATAGTGGGGGCTGTTGTCGTAGACGGTCAGGGAATTGACGTAGGCCGCGAGCGCATCGAGATCGGCGCTCTTGCCCGCCTTGCTCTCCCCGAGCGGCTGCGCCGTGGTGCCGGCGGCATAGGCCGCGTCGTCCATCAGGCCGGAGCCGCCGGCGAGGGTGCGGATCTGGGTCTCGAAATCCTGCACCTCGTCGAAATTGCCGCTCCAGTGGCGGAACCCCTGCCCGGCTTCGCGGCCCTTGCCGCGCAGCGCGATCGTGCGGCGCAGGCCCTCGCCCAGATTCGACAGGTCCCACACGCGGCCGTCGTGCAACCCGTCGTCGTGGCACGTGGCGCAGCTGAGGTAGCCGTCGAGCGCGAGGCGGCGGTCGCGTGCGTCGTAGAAGAACTGCTTGCCCTTCAGCACGTCGGGCGCGAGCTTGTCGGCCACGACGGACGCCGTGGCGGCATACGGCAGCACGCTCTGCAGGCCCTGGCGCAGCAACGGCCGGAGATCGAACGCGCCGAGCGTGCGGTCCATGAAATTCTCGACCAGCAAGGTCTCGCCGTCGGGCGTGAGCAGCAGCGACCTCGGCGCGCGGCCGGCATCGAAGCGGAAGAGTTCGACGTGGCGGTGCGCGTCGACCACCGCCACCTCGCGGCTCGTCTCGAGCGTGACGAACAGGTAGGCGCCGCTTTGCGAATACGCGGCAGCGCCGGCCAGGCTCGCGTTGTCGAGATCGATGCGCGCGGCCGGATCCTCGGCCGTGAGCGCCAGGTCCACCCGCGAGACGATCGCCCGCACGGTGCTCTGGAAATTGAGCGCGTTGCCATCGCGGCGCGTGCCGCGCTGGATGTTGTCCTGCTTGGACGGCACCCATGCCTGCGTGCCGTCGGGCGAGATCACGGCCGCGCCCAGGTAGTTGGGCACGCCGCGCCCCGAGCGCTCGGTATCCGGTTGGGTGCTGTGTTCGAGCACGACCGTGCGTCGATGCACAAGCGTCGCGGCGTCGAGCAGCACCACCTCGCCGCCGGTCTTGACGCCGTCGCGCGTGGTCTGCACGTTCAGCGTCGATTCACCGGGTTGCGGCGGGGTGATGAAGCGCGAGACCATCAACTGCGTGCCCGCGCCGTCGAGCGAAAGGTGGCGTGGGAATGCGCCGACGTCCGCCGACGCCACCGTCGCGCGTGTGGCCGTGTTCAGCCGCAGCACCCGGCCCGTGCTCTCCAGCGCGACGTAGGCCGACAAGCGGTCGGGCGCCATGACGATGCCGAACGGACCGGTGCCCGGCCCCGTGCTCAGGTTGGACACCACGGACAGCGACACCGGATCGACGATCGAAATCGTCGAGGTGAGCCGGTTGCTGACCCAGATCCGGCCATCGGCCGCGCGCGCCAGCGTGCGCGGCGATCGGCCTACGGAGATCTCGGCCAGGCGCGCGCGCGTGGCACCGTCGAAGACCGAAACCGAATCGTTGTCTTCGTTGACCATCCAGATGCGGAAGGCGCCGCCCGTGCGCGGCTCGATCAGCAGGCCCGACGAGGCCGTGGGCGCTCCCACCGTCGCCGGCAGGTACACCGACTGCAGAAAGGCACGGCGGTCGGTGAAGCCGGCCGGATTGCGCGCCGTCACGCTGACCGCGTAGCTGCCCGGGGCGCCAAAGACATGCGTTGCCGCACCGGAAGCCGACCAGGCACTTGGCGCGCTGCCGTCGCCGAAGGTCCATTGGTATTCGACACCGGTGCCGGCGGCAGTGGCGGCAAACGGGGCGGCAGCGCCGGCCACGCTCGAAGGCGGCGGTGCGCCGGGGGCGACCTGCAGATTCAGCGGAACGACTGCCGCAGCGACGGTCCAGATGAAATTGCGCGACGCGGCGTTGATGCCGTCGCTGGCCGTGACGGTGACGTTGTAGACCCCCGATGCCGACGGCGTGCCGCTGACGATGCCGCTCGCCCCGCCCAGCGACAGTCCGGCGGGCAGGCCTGCAGCGGTGTAGGCGAGGGTGTCACCGTTCGGGTCGACCGCTGACAACACCAGCGTTGCAGGCGCGCCCAGGGTGCCGGCCTGATCGGCCGGCTGCGCCAGCACCGGCACCAGCGCCGGGTTCGGCACGCTGGCCACGTTGATGCGCACCATGCGCGCCTCGGACGGCACACCGGCGTCGTCGAGCACGAACAGCATGTACGTTCCGGGCGGCGCCTGCCAGGCCTGGGTCGGCATCTGCACCGACAGCTTGCTGCCGGTCTGCACGAACGTCAGTTCGCTGAACAGTTGCCCGTTGTTGAAACTGTGCGTCACCGAGCCCGCGCGGATCAGCGAGACACGCCCGATGGGCCGGGAGCCCGCCACCTGGAGCGCCACCGTGCTGCCGATGTCGGCCACGCCAGGCGCCACGGTGATCTGCGGGCGCGGCGCCAACGTGCCGCCAGGCGCAAAGAGGTACGGCGGGTAGTAGATCTCGGCATTCGTATTCACTTGCGGCCCGGGTGCGCCGCCGCCGGCCACGAGCACCGAGGCATCCGGGAGCAGGAGCGCGGTGGAGTGATACAGGCGTGCGAGCATCCCCGCGGGTCCCAGCGTCCACGTACCGGTGACCGGGTCCCAGGTCTCTACCGGGTAGACGACGTCCGTCATCTGGTTGTCGACGCGGCTGCCGCCCGACGCCAGCACCTTGCCGTTGGGCAGCAGCGTGGCGTTGCCCCAGAAGCGCTGCGCGGACAGCGACTGCGTCGGCGTGACGACCGGTCGGCCTCCGGCCGTGATGTCGACGACCACGGCCGTCGACGCGGTGCCGCCGAGTTGAAGGATCCTGCCCGGGGCGAACATGGCTGCCGTGGAACCCGTCCCTTTGGGATCGATGAACCCGGTGTAGCGCGTCAATGTGCCCTCGCCGGCCGTGTCGACGTGATAGAGCACGCCACTCGTATCGATGCCGAAGACGCGCCCATCGGGTGCGATGAAGTTGCGTGGATAGGTCCAGCCGAGATTGGACGTGTTGGCATTGACCAGTGCGCGGTAGCTGCCGTCGGCGCCCCGCACCTCGGGAAAGGCCGTGCCGACGGCGGTGGCGCCGATGCCGCCCTGGATCATCATCTCGCCGTTCAGCAAGATGGTGCTCGTCGCATACCAGCGCGGGAGCGCCATGTCGGTGCCACGCGTGAGCGTGTTGTCGGCGCTGCGGAAGAAGTTGCTGTTGGCGTTGCCGGTATTCGTGGTGGTCTTGCCGGTCCAGTTGTCGCCGCCGGAAATGATCACGCCGTCGCCGGCCGGCGCCAGCACCTGCGACGCACAGAAGATGTCCGTGCCCGTGGTGTTGGGCAGCGTCAGATGGCTCGACGCACCGACGCCGCCCGCCGGGTCCCAGACGTCGTAGATGAAATTGCCCGTCTGTCGCCCGGAGCCGTCGGTGCCGTAGCTCAACACCCGCCCGTCGGCCAGCAACACGTTGTGCAGCGGAATCAGCGGCCAGCCGATGACCGGGCCGAACATGCCGTTGACGTTCGCATCGGCCGGGATGGGTGTGGGCCCGAGCGTTCCGGCCACCGACTGGGGGCGCTCACGGTCCTGCACCGCGCTGTCGCCACCTCCGCCACAACCTGCGAGCCACGCAGCCATTGCCATCGCCAAGACGGCAGGCAAGGTGCGACGTGGGCGCGCAATCAACTCGGTTCCCCCTGGACAAATGCTTCACGCCCATTGCGGACGTCGAAGCTGAAAATCATGGCACGCCACTGCACCGCCACTCTGCGATTGATCATCGAAGTGTGATGAATGTGGCGTTGGACGGGGCCGAGCCGTGTGTCACCCCCGTGAACCGGGTGTGAACAAAAGGCGACGCCCGCGGGCTGCCGCTTGGCCGCGCGTGCCCGCGGTCAGACCGTCGCGGGCATCAGGTACGAATCAGGCCTCGCCGCCGAAACGTTCGATGAGGTTGTCGATGTACTTCTCGACCAGCTTCTCGAATTCGCCCGCCACCACCGGCACGACGACCATCTTCATCAGCCCTGGCAGCGGCACCTCGACGGTGCCCTTGATCTTGAGCTGCAGCGAGGTCGCCTTCTTCTTGTCCGCGATCTTCCAGCTGCCGCCGACGAGCGCATTGCCCACGCCCGGCACCGGTGTCCAGACCACCGTGCCCTTGGCCTTGTCGGCCACGTACTTGGACGCATAGATGGTCTGGATGTTGACCTGCGTGGTGCCCACCTTCTCCATTTCCCAGCGGTAGACACCACCGCCCTGGTCGACGAGCTTGTTCACCTTCGGAAAGTGGCTCACGGAGACCGGCACGTCGGCCAGCACTGCAAATACTTCGTCTTTGGTCGCCTTGACGGCAAATTCGTAACCCAGGTCGATGTCGACGCTCACGGTCATGTTCGGTCTCCTCGATTCAGCGTGAATGGCAGGGAATGCTCAGGCGGCTTCATCGCCCCAGGGCAGCATCATCGTCACGAGCAGCAGTTTGTCGAATTCGGGGGCGAAGCGGTCGATGATCTGTTGCGGGTCGGGGCACAGGCCTTCGTCCGTGATGAGGCCGAACTGCACACCACCCCCGTACGACAGGATCGACACACCCACGCCGATGTCGCCCGACGCCGGCACCCAGAACATGTTCTGGCGCAGCGTGGCGCCGCAGAACATCAGCGGCTTGGCGGGGCCGGGCACGTTGGTCATCACGGCCGTCGTCTTCTTCGCGAACATGCCCAGGATCGTGTCCTGCACCGGCTTGATGAACAGACCCGCGACCGCGAGCACGGCAAACGCGAGCAACGGCTGGTAGCTGCCCTTCATCTCGCTCATGCGCCGATGCACGGCATACACACGTTCGATCGGGTTCTCGATGCCGATCGGCAGCGTCAGCGGCGCCAGGCCGAAACGGTTGCCGAGTTGCCAGGCCTTGTCGAGCGGGCGCAGGTTGACCGGCACCATCGCGCGGATCTCCTGCCCGGCGGGGTCGTCGCCGCGGTCGCGCAGGTACTGTCCGATCGCGCCGGCCACACACGACAGCAGCACGTCGTTGATCGAGCAGTTCAGCCCCTTGCCGATGGTCTTGACGTCGTCGAGCGGCATCGGCTCGCTCCAGGCCACGAGCTTCTTGCCGATCGGCTTGCCCTTCAAGCGGGTCGGCGAATCGTCGGCCAGCAGCGCCAGCGCCGCGAGGTCGCTCACCACCTTGTAGCCGGTGCGTGCCATCTCCACCGAACCCATCAACGGCGCCTCGGGGTTGGCCAGCGCATCCATCGTGCGTGTCACGCCGCTGCCGTACATGCCGATCGCCTTGACCGTGATGTCGGTCAACGGTTTGAGCACCGCGTCGGCGAGCCAGTCGCCGTCGTCCGCGGCCTCGTCGTCCGGCCGCTTGCGCCGTCGCGGCGGATCGGCGCCGCCGTCGGTGATGCTCAACATGACCGAGATCAGCGCGATGCCGTCGCCGATGCAATGGTGGATGCGCGCGATGAGCGCGCTGCCGCCCTCGTAGTCCTCGATGAGATGAAACTGCCACAGCGGATGGTGCGGGTCGAGCGGCGTGGTGGCGAGCGAGCCGCACAGGTGTTGCAGGGCCTGGCGCTCGGTCTGGTCGGCGCGCCGTTCGGGCGTGGCCACGACGACGTGGCGTTCGATATCGAAATGTTCGTCGGGCACCCAGCTCGCACCCATCGTGTCCTGCTGCACACGCTGGCGGAAACGGTCGTACTTGAGAAGCTTGTCGCCGATGCGCTCGCGCAGCGCGTCGATGGTGATGGCCGGCGAAAGCAGCCAGACGCCGACGATCATCATCAGGTTGACATCGTTGTCCATCCGCAGCCAGGCGGTATCGACGCGCGACATGCGCTCTGCGGGGGCGGTCATCGGTCGGTCTCCTGGGGTGTGCGCTTCGGCCGCACTTTGCTGCGCGTTTCGAGCGGACGACGATGCTGGGTAACATCAAGAGCGTCAATGCCCATTTTCACGCACCGGAGACATGCGCCATGGCCAACCTGAAAGCGACCTTCGACAAAGCCGTCGCCGAGAGCAAGCAGTTGCCCGAGAAGCCGGACAACATGACGCTGCTGAAGATCTACTCGCTCTACAAACAAGCCACCGACGGCGACGTGGAGGGCAAGCGGCCGGGCTTCGGCGACATGGTCGGCCGGGCCAAGTACGACGCGTGGGCCGCCGTCAAGGGCAAGGGCAAGGACGAAGCGATGCAGGAATACGTCGACCTGATCGAGTCGCTCAAATGACACGCGGCGCCGCGCGCTGCCGCGGTGTGCCGCTGCCGGCTTGAGCGCGGACGATGGAGCCCGGGCCTCAAGGCGCGGTGAGCGCCGTGAGCCGCGCCGCCAGCGAAGCGGCATTCAGCGGCCCCAGGTGACGAGAGACGACCGCGCCACTTGCATCGAGGAACAGCGTGGTCGGCAGCCCGGCCGAGGCGATCGAAGCCCCGAGCTGCCTGTGCTCGTCGAGCAGCACGCCTTCAAGGCGGTAGGGTTGGCCCGCGAGGAACTGCCGGACAACCGCCGGCGTCTCGCCCTGGTTGACGAAGACGAAGCGCACACGGTGTTCTTGACGCGCGGCCGCCGCGAGCACCGGCATTTCGACGCGGCATGGAGCGCACCACGTGGCCCAGAGATTGACGACCATCGGCCGGGGATCGCCGGCGTCCCGCAGGGCCACGCGTGCCCCCTGCAGATCGGCCAGCTCGAGCGCGGGCAGCGGCGGCTTGTCGTGCAAACCCAGCACGGCGGCCAGACCGCCCCAGAACACCAGGCCCGCCGCCGCGCCCGCCGCCAGCGCCCTGCGCAGACCGGGGCGGCGCAGCGCCACGGCCCCCAGCACCGCCAGGGCCGCGGCCAGCCCCGGCCAAGGCATCCAGCCGCCGTCGCGAAGGTCGAGGATCGACAGCGGCGCCTGCATGTAGCCGACCCATCCCAGCGCGACGAACGTCCCGCGCGCCACCAGCAGACCGGCGATCGCCGCAACCAGTAACGTGCGCGCGGCCTGGGCGCGTTGCGCCGCCGCCAGACGCTCGGACACGGCCGATGCGATCCACCAGCCGCCCGCCATCAACAGCGGGTTCAGCGGCAGCGCGATTGGGCCGAGCGGGACCGACTGCACGGGTCTTGCCGCGCTAAGCGACCTGGTGCAATTTCTTGTGGATATGCCGCACCGTGCGCCATACGCCCCACAACACCAGTGGGATCGCCACGCCCGCCATGAGTTCGGGATTGATCGGCAACCCGCCGGCCTTGGCCGCCTTGCCGACGTAAAGCACCAGACTCACGACGTAGTAGGAGATCGCGGCGATCGACAACCCTTCCACCGTGCTCTGCAACTGGAGCTGCAGCTCCTGCCCGCGCGTGAGCTTGGCCAGAAGCTGCTGGTTCTGGGCCTCGGTGGCAATGTCCACGCGCGTACGCAGCAGCGCGCCGGCGCGCTCGATGCGTTGCGACAGCGACGTCAGCCGCTGCTCGGTGGAGACCACCGTGGCCATTGCCGGCGAGAGCCTGCGCTGCATGAACTCGCCGATCGTCTGCGTGCCCGGAATCGCCTTTTCGCGCAACTCGCCGATGCGCTGGCGCACCAGACCGTGGTAGGCCTGCGTGGCGGCAAACCGGTAGCCCTGCTCGGCGGTGGCGCGCTCGACCCGCGCCGCGAGTGCGGTGAGGCGGTCGAGCAGGTCCTGGTCCGAAGCCTCGGTGCCTTCGAGCCGGGCCGTGATGTCGGCCAGCGCGCCCTCCGTCTCCTGCAGCATCGGTCCCAGTGACTTGGCGGTGGGCAGGCCGCGCAGCGCCATCAGGCGGTAGGTCTCGATCTCGAGCAGCCGCTGGCTGATGCGGCCGATCCGCGTGGGTGTGGTGCCCGGCGGCGCGATGACCAGTATGCGTTCGAAGCCACTCGGCAGCAGTCGGAAATCGGTAATCGCCACCGAGTGCCCGCCGCCCATCATCGATGCGACCACGCTGTGCCCACCGAACCACCGCTGCCCGATGGCCAGCGCGGCCTGCGGATCGTCGAGCGACCCTTCGGCCAGCGCCAACTTGATGGCAACCACCGTGCGACCGGGGATCGCGCGCAGCCAGGCCGCATCGACGGCCAGCGAAGACAGGAGTTCGGGTTCGGACGCACCGGGCCCTGCGGCGGGCGGCAGGGATTGAACGATCGAGTAGCGCGTGAACTCGCTGTGGCGCTCCCACTTGACGCTGAATTCGCCCAGGCGCAGTCGCAGGAAATTGCCCTGCAGGTCGCCCGGCGAAAGCGCCTCCTGGCCCGGCAGCCGCCGAAGGTGCGCCCACTCGTCGTCGCGCGAGACCCCCGTGTTCAACACCGCGACATAGACCACCAGCGCGGGCAGGCGGACGCGTGCCGACGGCCGCGCGTGGACCTCGTTGTGAAGCTCCTCGCGCAACGGGTCGTCGGGGGGCAGCGCGCCGATGGCGGCTGCGGGGGTGGTGTCGTCGGTCATCGGCGGCGGCGCACTGTGGCGATACCCCGGAGTGTGCCCAAGGAATCGGGCGCCGGCGCGGCCGCCGTCGGCCCCGGTGCTGCTAGACGCGTCGGGCGCTTGCGCGGCGCGACCACGCCCCCACGGCCAGCAAGCCGAACAGCATCAGCGCGTAGGCCGACGGCTCCGGCACCACGGCGGCCGTCACGTCGCCCACATAATCGGTCGGCCCGGCGAGCGAGTCCCGCGTGCCGATCAGCTGGATCCAGATGCAGCTGGCCACGCCGCACTTGTCGAGTACCGTGAAGCGGCCCGAGCCGACAGCCTGCGTCGCGTTGAAGAAGACCGGCGATCCGCCATCGTAGAGGTCGAAGAGGATCGTATTGATCGCGCCGGCAGCGTCGTAGAAGTTGAACGTCACGGCGTTGAAGCGCACGCTGCCGATCGCGTCGATCACGGCCGACTCGAACGAGTACGCTCCCGGCGCGATGGCACTGACATCGACGTTCCAGGTGTCGACGAACGCCACGGTCGCCGCCGGTGCGGCCGGTGCGGCAAAGGTCGACAACCTGAGCGGCGCGGGGGCGATGCCGGAGGTCGCACCGCGCCCGAATCCGTCGAGGAAGACGACGTCGGGATCCTCGGTCGGGAGAAAGGCCGCGGAGTAGGTAGCGACCTTCGCGGCGGCCTGTGCGCCCACCGCCCCCCAAACCAACACAAGGCCGATGCAGAGAGTCTTGAAGGTCCTGAAATTCATCGCGCAGCTCCGAGGATGCAAATGGTCATCGGTTGTATCCGATCGCCGGACGGCCCGGTACCATTCGGCGCCAGGCCCTGCCCGGACCCCCCCGCATCCGAGGGGGTCCTTCCGATCATCCCGTGGGGGCGCTGGTCGCGCCCCGTGCCAGCACGCATCATCACCGCATGTCGGAGCTTGAGCAGGTAGAGGCAGGCATTGCGGCGCTGGAGGCGCAACGCGCGGTGCTGGGGGATGCGGTGGTCGAACTCGCGGCCGCTCCGTTGCGCGCCCGCCTCGAAGCACTGCGTGCCCAGCAGGCGGCGGCGGCGCAGCAGCTCAAGCAGGTGTCGGTGATGTTCGTCGACACGGTCGGGTCGACGGCGATGGGCCAGCGCCTGGAGCCCGAGGACATCCACGCCATCATGGACGGCGCGCTCGAGCGCTACACCGCCATCGTCCAGGGGCAGCGCGGGCGTGTGCTGCAGTACACCGGTGACGGGCTGCTCGCGGCCTTCGGTGCCGACGAGGCGCGCGAGGACGACGCCGAGCGCGCGATCCATGCCGGCCTGGAGATCCTCGCCGAGGCGCGCCGCGTCGCCTCCGAAGTCCTGCGCGAGCACGGCGTCGCCGGCTTCGACGTGCGTGTGGGCATCGATACCGGCCCCGTCCTGCTCGGCGGCGGGGTCGATGCCGAGGGCAGCATCCGCGGGTCGACCGTCAACATGGCGGCACGCATGGAGCAGAGCGCGCCACCGGGCCGGTTGCGCATCCACCATGACACCTACCGGCACGTGCGCGGCGTCTTCCAGGTGAGCGAGGAGCCGCCACTCATCGTCAAGGGCGGCGGCGCGCCGTTGACGACGTACCTCGTGCAGGGTGTCAAGCCACGCGCGTTCCGCGTGGTGACGCGGGGCATCGAAGGCGTGGAAACCCGGATGGTCGCCCGCGAGGCCGAGTTCGAGCAGTTGCAGGAGACCTTCCATTCCGTCTATGCCGAGCCCCGGCTGCGCGCAGTGACCGTGTCGGCGTCCGCCGGCATCGGCAAGAGCCGGTTGCTTTACGAGTTCGAGAACTGGGCAGAGGCCCAGCCCGAGCAGTACGTGCTCTTCCGCGGCCGCGCCGAGCCACAGACCCGCACCCAGCCGTTCGGGCTGATGCGCGACGTGCTCGCGTGGCGGCTGCAGATCGCCGATGACGACGATGCCGAGACCGCGCGCGACAAGCTCACGCGCACGATCGTGCCGCTGTTCGACCACGATGGCGAAGCGCACGCCCACCTGCTCGGCCAGCTCATCGGCCTGGACTTCTCCTCCAGCCCCCACCTGCGCGGCGTCCTGGGCGACGCGCGCCAGTTGCGCAATCGCGCCTTCCATGCCGCAGCGCAGATGCTGCGCCAGTCGGCCGCGCGCACGGACCTGCCGGTGCTGCTGCTGCTCGACGACCTGCACTGGGCCGACGACGCGTCGCTCGACTTCGTCGAATACCTGGTGCAGGTGAACCCCGACGTGCCGCTGTTGATGGTCTGCCTCACGCGCCCCGATCTCTACGACCGCCGGCCGGACTGGCGCGTGGCGATGGCCGCGCACGCCCGCATCGACCTCGAGCCCCTCGACAAACGCGGCAGCCGCGAGCTCGCACTCGTGCTGCTGCAGCGCCTGGGCCACGTGCCTGTGGCGCTGCGCGACCTGCTCATCAGCGGCGCCGACGGCAACCCGTTCTATATGGAGGAACTGGTGCGCATGCTCGTGGACGACGGTGCCATCGTAGCAACCGAGCCCGAGTGGCAGGTGGTGCCCGACAAGCTGCTGGCCGCGCACGTGCCGCCCACGCTCACCGGCGTGTTGCAGGCACGCCTGGACAGCCTGGCACCGTCCGAGAAGCGTGCACTGCAACAGGCGTCGGTGATCGGGTTCGTCTTCTGGGAGCAGGCGCTGGCCGCACTCGACCCCGCGTCGCCGAAGGCGCTGCCCGCGCTCGTGCGGCGCGGCCTGCTGGCGCCCAGCGAGCACCCGGCGCTGGAAGGCCAGAAGGAATATGTGTTTGCGCACCAGATCCTGCACCAGGTGACCTACGACAGCCTCCTGAAGCACCAGCGGCGCGACTGCCACGCACGCGTTGCCGCCTGGCTCGCGCAGTTCAGCGGCGACCGTGCCACCGAGACGCTGGGCCCGGCGGCCGAGCACTACGCACGTGCCGGCGACGTGCCGAATGCGTGCCGCTACTTCACCCGCGCTGCCGAAGAGGCCGCGGCACGCTATGCCAACGAGGAAATGCTCGGCCTGATCGAACGCGCGTTTGCGCACGCCTCGCAGGACGATCTCGACACCCGTTGGCGCCTGCTGGTCCTGCGCGAGCTGTGCCTGCTCCAGCGCGACGACCGCGAGGCGCACGCCGCCGACCTCGATGCCATGGACGGCCTGGCCGAGCGCATGAACGACGACGCGCGCCGCGCGACCGTGGCCATGCGTCGCTCGGCGACTGCGCGGCACGCCGGTGACTTTGTCGCCGGCGAGGCCGCGGCGCGGCAGGCCCTGGCGCGTTGTGGCGCGCCCGGCCTCGAGTCGTTGGCGCTGACCGCCCACCAGCATCTCGCCGAATCGTTGATCGGCGAAGGCCGCTACGACGAGGCGCGCGAGGTCTCCGAGCAAGGCGTGGCACTGGCCTGTCGGCTCGGTGACCGCGTCGGCGAGAGCAAGCTGGTCAACGCACTGGGTCTGATCGCCATGGAGCAAGGCGACCTGACCGTCGCCGTCGGGCACTTCGAACGTGGCCTGGCCATGGTCCACGAGGCCGGGCTGCGCGACGACGAGAGCGCGCGCCTCAACAATCTGGGTTCTTGTTATCCACGCCTGGGCGACTACGCCAAGGCCCGTGCGCACCTGGACAAGGCGCTGGCGATCGCGCGCGACACGGGGCAGCGCGGCATCGAGGCAGCCGTCCTGCTCAATATCGCGTCGGTGGCGCATCTGCAGGGCGAGGACACGGCTGCCCTGACCTACGCACACGCCGCCATGTCCGCGGCCGTGGCCAGCGGCCTGCGCGACCTGGAGGCATTTGCGCGCATGGTGGCCGGCCACGCCGAACTCGGCCTGGGCCGCACCGGTGCTGCGCGGCGTGCCTATGCCGAATCGCGCGACCTGCTGCAGAGCCTGCGCATGCGGCCGCAGCAGGCGCTGGACCCGGTGTCGGGGCTGGCCCGCGTGGCGTTGGCCGACGGTCGGTTGGCCGAGGCCATGGAGCATGTGGAACTCCTCATGGCACACGTCGCGGCAGGCGGCAATTTCGACGGCACCGAGGAGCCGCTGGTGCTGCCCCTGACGTGCTGGCAGGTGCTGTCCGCAGCCAGAGACCCGCGCGCGCAAAGCGTGCTCGACGCCGCCGTCGCCGAATTGCAGGCCCAGGCCGGGCGCATCAGCGATCCGCTCGCCCGCCGCGGCTTTCTCGACCATGTGCCGCACCACCGTGATCTGATGGCCGCGTGGCAACGGGCCCACGCAGCCGCACCCTGCTGACAAGGCGCGGCCGCGCCTTCGAAGAAATGGCCCTCGCGGTCGCGGCGGGCCGCGCGATCCGGCTTGCAACGGCAAAGCTGTGTAAAGGCGGCCCCCACGCCGTCATCGCCACCCTCGGCGACGCCGTTTCATGAGCATCCGACCGACATTCAGAAAGGTGGTGCCCCATGACGCAGCGTCCACGTCTCGCAACCCAACGCGCCGCACTGGCGTCCACCCTTGCGGCCTGCGCGGTGTTATCGGCCTGTGTCGTCGTGCCGGCACGCGGCGGGTACCGCGGCAGCTATGACGGTCCTGCCGTGATGGTTGCTCCGCCACCGGTCCAGGCCGAAGTCATCGGCGTGGCGCCGGCGCCGGGCTATTTCTGGATCGGCGGCTATTGGGGCTGGATCGGCGGCCGGCACAGCTGGATCGGTGGCCATTGGGAAGCGCCGCGCCCGGGTTGGCGCTGGGCGCCGCACCACTGGCAACACGAGGGTCGGGGTTGGCGCGAGGCGCCGGGCCGCTGGGAACGCCACTGACGGCCTGACGCGGCCCGGCCAGGTGCCGCGGGCGGGGGTGCCGGTCAGCGTGGAGCCAGCGCCTGGTCGATGGCCGCCACGAGCTTGGTGTCCAGGGGTGTCACCTCGCTCACGTAGCTCGCCACGGGCCGGCCCTGACGGTCGACGAGGTACTTGTGGAAGTTCCAGCGCGGCATCTGCCCCGTGGCGCGGGCCAGGGCGGCAAAGAGTGGGTTGGCCTGCGCGCCCTTCACCGACGACTTGGCGAACATCGGAAACTTGACGCCGTAGGTGTTGAAACAGAAGTCCGCGATCTGCTTGGCGTCTCCCGGTTCCTGCTGGCCAAAATCGTTGGACGGAAAACCCAGCACCACCAGGCCCCGCGGCGCGTACCGCGCGTGCAGCGCCTCCAACCCTTCGTACTGGCTGGTGAACCCGCAGTAGCTGGCGGTATTGACGACGAGCAGCACCTTGCCCGCGTACTGGCACAGCGGCTGGGGCCTGTCGTCCTGCAGTCGGTTGAAGGTGTGTTGCAGCAGGGCTGGGCAGTTGGCCGAACCCGGCGCGGGCTGCGCGCGGGCCGAGCCCGCCATCGGCATCGCCAGCGTGCTGGCCACACGCGCCAAAGCACAACGCCGCCCGATCGGTCGGTCCATGGTCGGCTCCTGAAATCAGGAGCCGATATTCGCAGACAACTCGCTGCGCAGCAGGTTCAGGGTCATTGGCGCGGGGTGGTCCAGATCGTCCCGCACCCAGGAGGCGCCCTCGAACGCGGCGCCGGCGAAATAAGCGCTGCGCGTGATGCCGCAACGGATGCCGGCGGCGCGTGCCGCCTGCAGCCCGTTGGGCGAGTCCTCCAGCGCGAAGGCATTGTCGGGATGCAGCCCCAGGCGCTGCAGCACCATCAGGTAGGCCTGCGGGTCGGGCTTCTTGACCGGGGCGTCCTCCGCGCACACGACGGCCGCAAAGCGGCTGCGCCAGCCTGCGCCGAACAGGCTCGTGAACAGCGCCTCGACGTTGCCCGTGCTGGTGGTGGTGGCGATCGCGAGCCTGATGCCGTCGTGCGCGCAGGCGTCCATCAAACGTCGCACGCCGGGCCGCGCAGCGATGCGGCCCTGCTCCACCAGACCGGCATAGAACCTGTTCTTGCGTTGGTGCAGTTCGCGCGCCAGCGTTTCGCGCTCGGCGGCCGTGGACGGCGCATCGGCGCGCCCTTCCATGCCGTACAGCAGGCGCTCACGCCCGCCGGTCACGTGCAGCAGGTGTCCGTAGGTGGGCTCGTCCCAGCGCCACGCCATGCCCATCGATTCGAAGGCGAGGTTGAAGGCCACGCGGTGGCCGTCGCGCTCGGTCTCGGCGACGGTGCCGTCGACGTCCCAGATCAGGGCACGCAGCATGCCGTTCTCGCCAACAACGCCACGTTCACCGGTAACGCCGGACCATGTCGTCCAGCGGCACCGGCCTGATGCGCGTGGCATGCCCGGCGCAGCCGAAGGCCTCGAAGCGCGCCTGGCAGATGCCCTTGGCGGCCTTGCGGGCCTCGATCAACGCCTTGCGTGGGTCGAACTCGCTCGGCTGCTCCGCAAAGATCTTGCGCATCGCGCCGGTCATCGCGAGCCGGATATCGGTATCGATGTTGATCTTGCGCACGCCGCTCTGGATGCCGCGCTGGATTTCCTCGACCGGCACGCCGTAGGTCTCCTTGATGTCGCCGCCGTACTTGCGGATGATCGCGAGCCACTCCTGCGGCACGCTCGACGAGCCGTGCATCACGAGGTGCGTATCCGGCACGGCGGTGTGGATGCTGGCGATCCGGTCCATGGCCAGGATGTCACCGGTGGGCTTGCGCGTGAACTTGTAGGCGCCGTGGCTGGTGCCGATGGCAATCGCCAACGCATCGACGCCGGTGGCGGCGACGAAATCCTTCGCCTGCGCCGGGTCGGTGAGCATCATGTCGTGCGTCAGCTTGCCTTCGGCGCCGACACCGTCCTCTTCGCCCGCCTCGCCGGTCTCGAGCGAGCCGAGACAGCCCAGCTCGCCTTCGACCGACACCCCGATGGCATGTGCGATCTCGCAGACCTTCCGTGTGACGTCGACGTTGTACGCATACGAGGCCGGTGTCTTGGCATCCTCCTTCAGCGAGCCGTCCATCATCACGCTCGTGAAACCCGAGCGGATCGACTGCACGCACACAGCGGGCGATGCCCCATGGTCCTGGTGCAGCACGACCGGGATGTCCGGGTGCGTTTCGACCGCCGCCAGGACCATGTGGCGCAAATACGCTTCACCGGCATATTTGCGCGCCCCCGCCGAAGCCTGCAGGATCACCGGCGACTGCGTCGCCTGGGCCGCCTCCATGATGGCCTGGATCTGCTCGAGGTTGTTGACGTTGAAAGCCGGCACGCCGTAGCCATGCTCGGCGGCATGGTCCAGCACTTGGCGCAATGAAACGAAGGCCATGGAAGGCTCCTGTACGGGTTGAGGGGATGGAATCGTGAGGCTGTGGACCAGGCAGGCGGCGCCGGTCAACCGAACTGGGACACCGTGTCCATCTGGGTGCACCAGCCCTGAAGGTCGTCGAGCGTGACGACGGGCAGGTGAGCGTCGGGACGCAGCGCCGGCCGCCACCCGTCGCGCTGGTGCAGCCCGGGGCCGATGGCGACGGCCCCTTCGATGATGGCGTGGGCAAAGTACGCGCTCAGTGGCACGACGACCGGAATCTCGGCCGCCCGTGCTGCGGCCACGCCGCCGGGAGAATCCTCGATCGCCACCGCCTCCAGCGGGCCGATGTCGAGCTGCTCGAGCGCCAGCAGGTAGGCCTCGGGGTCGGGCTTCTTCATCTGCACGTCTTCGCCGCAGACCACCGCGCCGAACCGCTCTGCCCAGCCGGCACCCAGATGCACCTGAAGCAAGGCCTCGACGTTGACGCGGCTGGTCGTGGTGACGATGCCCATCGCGACGCCGCGTGCGGTGCATTCGTCCATCAGGCGCCCGACGCCCTCGCGCAGCGGCAGGCGGCCGCCACGCACCAGGTCGCCATAGAAGCGGTTCTTGTCCGCGTGCACCGCGGCGGCCAGTGCCGCGCGGTCGTCCGCGGTCGCCGGCGCATCGGCGCGCGAGGTCATGTCGTGCATCAGGCGCTCGCGCCCGCCGGTGATGCGCAGCAATTCGCCATAGTGATCTTCGCTCCAGCGCCAAGGCAGGCCGTGGGCCTCGAACGCCAGGTTGAAGGCGACGCGGTGGCCGTCACGTTCGGATTCGACGAGCGTGCCGTCCACGTCCCACAAGACGGCTCTGAGCTGGCTCATCGTCGCGGGTCCGTTCGAGGCGGCGCGACACGATGGGTCCGTGCCGTGCTCATGACGGCAGGCAACGCCGGACGGCGTCGGCCACGTGCTCGGCGGTGATGCCGAAGTGCTTGTAGAGGGCGCCCGCGGGCGCCGATTCGCCGAACGAGTCGACCCCCACGACGATGCCGTCCCGGCCGACGTACTTGTGCCAGAAATCGGGCTGCGAAGCCTCCACCGCCACCGCGGGCAGCGCACGCGGCAACACGGCGTCCCGATAGGCGATGTCCTGGCGGTCGAACACGCTGGTGCACGGCATCGAGACCACGCGCACCGGCACGCCTTCGGCGGCCAGTTGCGCCTGTGCCGCGAGCGCGAACTGCAATTCCGACCCGGTGCCGATGATCACCGCCCGTGCCGCGGGGCCCGGCGGGGCATCGCTGAGCACATAACCCCCGCGCGCGATGTCGGGCACGTGCGCCGCCGTCGCCACCACGGGCAGGACCTGGCGCGACAGCGCCAGGGCTGCCGGCCCGCCGTGCCGCTTCAGCGCACTCGACCAGGCCACGGCGGTTTCGAGCGTATCGGCCGGGCGCCAGACGTCGAGTTGCGGAATCAGGCGCAGCGACGGCACGTGCTCGACCGACTGGTGCGTGGGCCCGTCCTCGCCCAGACCGATGGAGTCGTGCGTGAACACGTGGATCACGCGCCGCTTCATCAGCGCGGCCATGCGCACGGCGTTGCGGCTGTAGTCGCTGAACGTCAGGAACGTACCGCCATAAGGGATGAACCCGCCATGCAGCGCGACGCCGTTCATGATCGCTGCCATGCCGAACTCGCGCACGCCGTAGCTGACGTGCCGCTCGCCGCAACCGGGAAAGTCGGTCAGGTTGGAGCCGGTCAGGTCGGCGCTGCCGCCGAACATCTCGGGCACCTGCGGCGCCAGCGCAGCCAGCACCTTCTGCGAGGACTTGCGCGAGGCCACGGCCTCCGGCGCGCCGGCAAACTTGTCGACGGCCTGCTGGACCAGCGCATCGAATCCGGCCGGCAAGTCGCCGAGCATCCGGCGCTCGAATTCCGCGGCCAGGTCGGGGTGCGCCGCCCGGTAGGCCGCCAGGCGCGCGTTCCAATCGGCCTCGTGTGCGGCGCCGGCCTCGTGCGCGTCCCACAGTGCGCGCACCGCGTCGGGCACCTCGAACGGCCCCGCCGTCCAGCCCATGGCCGCGCGCACCTTCGCGATCTCCTCGGCGCCGAGCGGCTCGCCGTGCGCCTTGGCCGTGCCGGCGCGGCCGGGCGAACCCTGGCCGATGGTCGTGCGGCAGACGATCAACGTCGGCTTGCCGTTGCCAGCGCCGGCCTGCTCGAGCGCGCGGCCCACCGCGGCGGTGTCGTGCCCGTCGACCGGGCCGATGACGTTCCAGCCGTAGGCGCGGAAGCGCGCCGGCGTATCGTCGCGGAACCAGCCGTCCACCGGGCCGTCGATGCTGATGCCGTTGTCGTCGTACAGCGCGACGAGCTTGTCCAGGCCCCAGACGCCGGCGAGCGAGCAGACCTCGTGGCTGATGCCTTCCATCAGGCAACCATCGCCCAGGAAGACATAGGTGCGGTGGTCCACGAGGGCGTGGCCGGGGCGGTTGAATTCCTTCGCCAGCATCTTCTCGGCCAGGGCCATGCCCACCGCATTGGACAGGCCCTGCCCGAGCGGGCCGGTCGTGGTCTCCACGCCCGGGGTCACGTCCACCTCGGGATGGCCCGGCGTCTTGCTGTGCAATTGGCGGAAGCGCTTGAGCTCGTCGATCGGCAGGTCGTAGCCGGTCAGGTGCAGCAGCGCGTACAGCAGCATCGACGCATGGCCGTTGCTCAGCACGAAGCGGTCGCGGTCGGGCCAGTGCGGGTTGGCGGGGTTGTGGCGCAGCACGCCGCCCCACAGGGCCACCGCCATCTCGGCCATGCCCATCGGTGCGCCCGGGTGCCCGGAGTTGGCCTGTTGCACGGCGTCCATCGCCAGCGCACGGATCGCATTCGCGCGCACGTCGGTCATGCCGGCGCTGCCGCGGATCACCTTGTCGGTCGATGTGGAGGCCATCACAGGGCTCCCAGAGCGCGCTTGCGGCGCTCCATCATGCGCCAGATGAACGGCGTGAAGATGAGTTGCATCGCCAGTTCCATCTTGCCGCCGGGCACGACGACCGTATTGGCGCGCGACATGAAGGAGTCGTTGATCATGTTGAGCAGGTACTGGAAGTCGATGCCCTTGGGGTTGGCGAATCGGATCACGACGAAGCTCTCGTCGGGCGCCGGGATGTCGCGCGCAATGAACGGGTTGCTGGTATCGACGCAGGGCACCCGCTGGAAGTTCACGTGCGTATGCGCGAACTGCGGGCAGATGTAGTTCACGTAATCGGGCATGCGGCGCAGGATCGTGTCGGTGACCGCCTCGGTGGAGTAGCCGCGCTTGGACTTGTCGCGCCACAGCTTCTGGATCCACTCGAGGTTGATGACCGGCACCACGCCGATCAGCAGGTCGGGGTGGCGTGCGATGTCGATCTCGGGCGTCACGACGGCGCCGTGCAAACCCTCGTAGAACAGCAGGTCGGTGTCGTCCGGCACGTCCTCCCACGGCGTGAAGGTGCCCGGTTCCTGTTTGTAGGGGGCGGCTTCCTCGTGGTCGTGCAGGTACTTGCGGCGCTTGCCGGTGCCGGTTTCGGCATAGCTGCGAAAGAGCTGCTCGAGCTCGGAGAAGAGATTGTTCTCGGCCCCGAAGTGGCTGAAATTCATGTTGCCCTCGGCCTCGGCCTCGGCCTGCTTGAGCTTCATCTCCTTGCGATCGAAGCGATGGAAGCTGTCGCCCTCGATGATCGCGGCGCGCACGTCTTCGCGCCGGAAAATGTTCTCGAAGGTGCGTGTCACCGACGTGGTGCCGGCGCCCGACGAGCCGGTGATCGCGATGATGGGGTGGCGTTCTGACATGGGGGCCTCTCTGGCAGTCTGGATATTCAATCTCTGAACAGGCTGCGCTCGACGAACAGCGGGTTGCCCGCATCGCGCGACGCCGGTTCATGGTGGTAGCGCTCGATGCGCTCGACCTCGTTCTTCGAGCCGAAGACAAAACCGATGCGCTGGTGCAGCGAGCTGGGCTTGACCCCCAGCACTGGCTGGCGGCCGGTGCTGGCGCGCCCGCCGGCCTGCTCGATCAGCATGCCCACCGGGTTGGCCTCGTACAGCAGGCGCAGGCGGCCGGGCTTGGCGGGGTCCTTGGTGTCACGCGGGTACATGAAGACACCCCCGCGCATCAGGATGCGGTGCGCCTCGGCCACCATGCTGGCGATCCAGCGCATGTTGAAGTCGCGCCCGCGCGGACCCGTCTTGCCGGCCAGGCATTCGTCGACATAGCGCTTGACCGGTGGCTCCCAGAATCGGCTGTTCGACGAGTTGATCGCAAACTCGTGGGTGTCCTCCGGCACACGGATGTCCGGATGCGTGAGCTTGAATTCGCCCAGGTTGGGGTCGAGCGTGAAACCGGCCACGCCGCTGCCCACCGTGAGCACGAACATCGTCACGGGGCCGTAGAGCGCATAACCCGCAGCCACCTGCGTGGCGCCGGGTTGCAGGAAGTCGGCTTCGACCAGGTCGCGCCCGCTGTCCACCGCGTCCTGCGGCGCGCGCAGGATCGAGAAGATGCTGCCGACCGAGACGTTGACGTCGATGTTGGACGAGCCGTCCAGCGGGTCGAAGACGAGCAGGTACTTGCCGCGCTGGTACGGCGGCGGGATCTGGTACGGCTTGTCCATCTCCTCCGATGCCATGCCGGCCAGGTGGCCCGACCATTCGGTGATCTTGATGAAGAACTCGTTGCTCACGACGTCGAGCACCTTCTGCTCTTCGCCCTGCACGTTGATTTGCCCGCCCACCGCGATATGGCGCGTGCTCGGGTCGCCCAGCGCGCCGAAGGCGACCGAGTGCGCGATGGCCTTGCAGGCGATGGAGACATCGAGGATCAGCGCATTGAGCTCGCCGCTGGCCTGCGGGAACCGGCGGCGCTGCTCGATCAGGTATTGGGTGAGGGTGCGGCGGTTGGAAAGCGGCATGGGGGCCTCGGCTCTGGGTCTCAATCGTTGGAGGTCTGGAACACCCGGCTGGCCAGGATGTCTTCGCGCGTGATGGTCGTCAGGTCGTCTTCGGTCAGCACGCGTGCACGGTCGACGAACAGCCGGCTCGCCTGGCGCAGACGCGCACGGTCGAGCGCATTGCGCACGCTGCGTGCGTTGGCAAAGTGCGGCTGCACGATGCGCCGCTCGAGATAGTGCTCGAACGCCTCCTGGGCACCGTCGCCGAAGCGGTAATGCTGGCTGGCCAGCATGGTCTGCGAGATCTGCAGCAACTCGCCCACCGCATAGTCCGGGAAGTCCAGGTGGTGCGCGATGCGCGAGCTCATGCCGGGGTTGCTCTTGAAGAAGGTGTCCATCCGGTCTTTGTAGCCGGCCAGGATCACGACCAGGTCGTCGCGCTGGTTCTCCATCACCTGCAGCAGGATCTCGATCGCCTCCTGCCCATAGTCGCGCTCGTTCTCGGGGCGGTAGAGGTAATACGCCTCGTCGATGAAGAGCACGCCGCCCATCGCCTTCTTCAGCACCTCTTTCGTCTTCGGTGCCGTGTGGCCGATGTACTGGCCGACGAGGTCGTCGCGGGTCACGGCCACGAGGTGGCCTTTGCGAACGTAGCCCAGCCGGTGCAGGATCTCGGCCATGCGCATCGCCACCGTCGTCTTGCCGGTGCCGGGGTTGCCGGTGAAGCTCATGTGCAGGCTGGGCGCGCTCGCCGCGAGGCCGAGGTTGGCGCGCAGCTTGTCGATCACGAGCAGCGCGGCGATGTCGCGGATGCGCTGTTTGACGGGTTTCAGTCCGACGAGGTCGCGGTCGAGTTCGTCCATCACGCTCTCGACGCGGCTCTGCGCGAGCACCTCGTCGACCGTGCGCGCACGGCTCACGGCGTCTGCCGCCGCTTCGGCCTGCGCGCTTTCGGACGGTGGCAGGGCGGCACCGGGGATGGAGTACATCGGTGCGTTCATGTCATTCGCTCCAGGCCGGCACGGGCAAGTCATGCGGCAGACAGTCAGTCATACGAAATGGGCGCACCCTCGGCCCGCTGCGGCCACTCATGTCTTTGCGCGCCATGGTTTCGCGAGCCGAGGACGGCGGGTGCCCGCCTCCGCTCATGTCCCCCGGGCCGGGCTTTGCCCCGCCCTCCTCCTTTACTTCGCTGCGTCGGACACCCGCCGTCCTCGGCATGCGCACGCATTGGCACGCCGTCGTCGGACAGCCCGCACGCATCGGATCAGGGTGGCGGGGCGCTCTCTGGAGCGAAGTAAAGGAGGAGGGGCGGGCACAGCCCGGCCCGGGGGACATGAGCGCAAGGGAGCGCCCCGACGCCCTGATCCCGCACAACGCGTCGAACGCGACCGACCGCAAAGGGTCGAATGACCTCAAAGTGTGCCTGCGAGCAGCGGTCATTTCACGCTGCCTTCGCGAGTGGCGCGGCCAGTGCCGCGCGCATCGCGTCGATCACGGCCCGGTAGTCGCGCTGGCCGAAGATCGCGCTGCCGGCGACGAACGTATCGGCGCCCGCATCGGCCACGCGCCGGATGTTGTCGGCCTTGATGCCGCCGTCCA
>JAHECD010000036.1 GCA_024641945.1 Rubrivivax sp.
TTCGACACGAACATCAGCACCACGATGCCCAGCACCACCACGCCCAGCAGCATCTGGACCACGTTGGCCGGCATGGCCAACCCCAGCATCGCACCGCCGATGGAACTGGCCGACGCCAGCACGGCCAGCGGCAGTGCCAGACGCAGGCTGCCCAGCCCGCTGCGCAGCAGCATCGGCCCGGCAGACAACGCGCTGGCCAGCGCAACCAGCAGGCCCGCGCCCCGAACGAAGTCGAGGTGGAACGGAAAGAACCCACCGACGATCGGCACGAACAACGTGCCGCCGCCGATGCCCGCCGGCACCGCCACGATGCCCATGACGAAGCAGACGAGAAACAGCGCGAGGGGCCATGCCCACCACGGCATCAGGCTGCTGGCTGACGGGTCGGCGGCATGGGCCGATGCCGCGCAGAGACACAGCAAGCCGCCGATGAGGGCCGTGCGCCGCAGCGTCGCGCGCAGCGGCATGTCGCGGACAGCAACCGGGCGCGTCGCTTGCGGGCGCAGGGGCACCGCGCCCGACAGAGGGGCGTCGACCCATGGCGGTGCGTTCAGGGCGTGCAGCGGTGGGGCCGGCATCGGTGTTGTGGGTCTGCGCGGCCGCAACGCGCAGCCTTTCATGAGTCTCCAACCGCATTAGGCGCAAATGCCCCTTGCAGCGTCTACTCCCGCGGCGGGTAATGGCGCCGTAGCCCAAATGGGGGATGGATCCACCGGGCGCCATCGCCCGCCCACAGCGGCGTTCGGCGCGCTACGCCCCCTGCACGTCATCGACCAACTGGTCCGCCACCAGTTCGAGCAGGCTCTCGGTCGCGCGGTCCCAGTGTGCATGCTTGGCACCCATGTCCAGCGTGATGCGGCACTGCCCGCAACTGGTGACCAGGCGCTGCGCGCCGGTCGCCTCGATCTGCTGCTTCTTCAGTTCGAAGACACGGTGGCGCAACGGGGCCGCCCGCTGGTTGGACACCACGCCGCCGCCGCCGCCACAGCACAGCCCCGTGAGGCCATGGTCGCGCAGCTCGATCACCTCGACACCCAGCGCCGCGAGCACGCGGCGGGCGGCGGCCTCGAGCCCGCCGCGGCGCACGATCTGGCACGGGTCATGAAACGTCGCGCTACCGCCCAACGGCCGCAACTTGATCCGGCCGGCAGCGATCAGCTCGTCCAGATACTCGGTCATGTGGATCACCCGCACCGGCAAGGTCTCGCCATACCAGCGCGCGGCCTCCCAGCGCGCCGCGCCGTACGCGTGCCCGCATTCGGGCAGCAGCACGGTGTGCGCGCCGATCTTCACCGCGGTGTCGATGAGGGAGCGTGTCAGGCGCTCCTGCAACTCGACATCGCCGTTGTTGAAGCCGATGTTGGACGCGTCGAAACCGCCCTGGTGCATCGTCCAGCGTGCGCCGACTTGGTTGAGGATCCGGGCGGCGTCGGCCAGCGCCTTGGTGTGCTCGACGAGCTCCGCGGGCGCCGCGGTCACCAGGATGTCGGCGGCGGGCAGGTCGCAGGGAATCGGCACGCCATGCTCGGCCGAGACTTCGGCCAGGATGTCGGGCAGGTCCTCCGCCGGCGTGGCCGGGCTGCCCCATTGCCGGGCCGTGCGGTCCATCAAGGCCAGGCGGTCGGGCACCAGCCCCGCCTTGAACATGCCGTGCCGCGTGGCACGCACGAGCTCCGCGATGTCGATGCCCATCGGGCAGATCGTCGTGCAGCGGCCGCACATGGTGCAGGAGTCGTAGACGAGCTCCTGCCATTGCTCGAGGTCCTCGACGGTCAGCTTGCGCGCCAGCCCGAGCACACGCAGCAGCGGCGCGAACGGGCTCGCCTCGCGCTGGTAGGCCCGGCGCAGCGGCTCGAGCTTGTACGCCGGCGTGTACTTCGCGTCGCCGGTGCTCAGGTGGAAGTGGCAGGCCTGCGCGCACAGGCCACAGCGCACACACGATTCCAGGTGCAGTGCCGCCGTCGGGCCGAAGTCGCCCACGAAGCTGCGCAGGGCGGCGTCGAGCCGCGTTTCGTCATTCTGTTCGCCCTGGCGGTCGAATGCAGGGTGGAGCGCAGCAGTACTCACTGTGCCGCCCTTCGCGCTGCGCGCTCCGGCACGAGCGCTTGGGAGCGGCCCGGCGCGCTCATATCCGGACTCCCCGATGACGGAACCGTATGCCGGTGGCGCCGCGCGAGAAGGCGAACAGCACCGCGTGCATCAGCTTGCCGAACGGAAACCAGATCATCAGCAACTCCAGCGACAACAGGTGAACGGCCAGCGGCGCGCGGTAGATCACGTGGTCGCGCAGCAGCACGGCGTCGGACGGCCCGGCCATCACCGCCATGCCGGTGAAGATGGGCAGGAAGGTCACGGCCCAGCTGATGAGGTCGTCGGGACGCGAGATCTGCCGGAGCACCGGGTCTGCCACGCGCAGCCAGAGTGCGATCAGCAGCGTCAGCATCGTGACGGCCGACGCCAGCACCATGACCACGTCGGGCAGCGCGGGCCAGCCGACGCCCACCAGCCGCTGCACGAAGGCAATGTGCGGCGCATAGCCGAAGACGATCAGCACGAGTCCGACGTGGAACGCATACGCGTTGAAGCTGCGAATCCTGGCCGACGGGCCGAAGGCGCTGCGTGGCCACAGTCCGCTGGCAATGGCCTCGAATGCGGCACGCGTTTTCGAAGGCGCGCCTTCGCGAGGCGCCGACAGGTCAGGCCGCGCCGGCCGCCTCAGCACACCGATGAGGCGCCAGAGTGTGCCGAGCGCGAGAACCGCGAGCGCGAACGCCCATCCGGGGCCGCGCGCGAAATCGAGAAGGTCCATGGCCGACTGCTCCTGTGATGGGTCCAGCCCAATGCTCTGCCGGTCCCTGGATGCACCATAGGCACCTGACTCGCAGCCAAGGTTGACGGGGGTCAATCGCCGCCGTCGGGACGGGCGGGCGGGTGATGGCATCGGGTCGAGGCGGATGGCAAAGTCCGGTAGGAAAGGGTTGAATGCCGCTTCATGTCCCACCTTGCCACCCCCACTGCTGCGCCTGTCCCGCCCGCCGGGTTTCTGGCCGAGATTGCCGCGGGGCTGGCCGGTGGCAGCGAGCCCGGTGCGTTGCTCGAGCGCTTTCTCGATCCCATCATTCGCCTGGCCGGTGCACAGTCCGGCACCGTGCGGGTGCTGTCCGACGCGGGCGATCAGCTTCAACTGGTCGGCGCCCGTGGCCTGCCGGCACATTTGTGCGGCGAAGGTGACGTCGTCGACCGGCACTGCGGCCATTGCGGTGCGGCGGTCGACAACGCCGGTCCGGTATGGGCGGCCGATCTGCGCTCCTGCGCCGAGCGAACCGGCAACGCCTATTTCGGCACGCAAGGCCAGGGTCTGCTGGCCGTGCCCTTGCGGCACCGCGGGCGCACGCTCGGTGTCTACACGCTGCACTTTGCCGACGGGCAGGCCCCGCCGCCCGAGATCCAGGCCGTGCTCGGGTCGGTGGGCGAACTGCTCGGTCTGGCGTTGAACAACGCCCGTCTCGAGCAGGAGCGCCTGCGCAGCACGCTGCTGCGCGAGCGCCAGGCCATGGCGGCAGACGTGCACGACTCGCTGGCGCAGTCGCTGGCCTTCGTCAAGATGCGCCTACCGCTGCTGCAGGATGCCTTGCGCGCGCACGACGACAAACGCGCCCTGGGCTACTGTGACGACGTGCGCGGCGCCATCACGCAGGCGCACGCCAGCCTGCGCGGCATCATCACGCAACTGCGCACGCCGATGGACCCGCAAGGCCTCGTGCATGCACTGGGCGCCTCCGCCGATAATTTCCGCCGCAGCACCGGCACCGAGCTGGACTTCATCAACGATTTCCCCGGCCTGAGCCTGCCTCCCGAACAGGAATCCCAGTTGTTCCATATCGTCCAGGAAGCCTTGACCAACGTGGCGCGCCATGCCGGTGCGCAGCATGCGTGGTTGTATATCGGGCCCGCCGACGACGGCCGGCTGCAGGTCCTCATCGACGACGACGGCAGCGGTCTTCCCGACCAGGCCGCCGGCGGTTCGCACTACGGCATGGACATCATGCTCGACCGCGCGAGCCGGGCCGGCGGCCAGCTCGAAGTCGGCGCCCGCCAGGGCGGTGGCACGCGCGTGCGCCTGACGCTGCCCCTGCCAGCCGCGGCCGAACGGCGCCCCGTGCAACCGGGAGCCGCCTGATGCCCGCGCCACGCATCGTGCTCGTGGACGACCACGCGCTGTGCCGCAACGGCCTGTCCGACCTGCTCACCCACCGCGGTGGCATGGAGGTGCTGGCGGCACTCGCCGACCCCGACGCACTCATCACGGTACTGCGCGAGCAGCAGCCCGACCTGGTCGTGCTCGACCTGCGCATGCCGGCGATCGACGGCCTGGCGCTGCTGCGCCGCATCCGCGCCGAAGGCATCGACACGCCGGCACTGATCCTCACGATGAGCGATTCAGAGACCGATCTGTCGGCGGCCCTGCGTGCGGGCGTGAGGGGCTATCTGCTCAAGGACATGGAGCCCGAGGACGTGATCGCGGCCATCGGCAATGCGGCGCGCGGCGAGCTCACGGTGGCGCCTGCAATGACGCTCAAGTTGGCCCAGTTGCTGCAATCCGGCTCCAAGGGCAACGACCGGCGGGGCATGCTCGCCTCGCTGACCGAGCGCGAGCGCGAGATCCTCGACCACCTGGCGCGCGGCGAGAGCAACAAGACGATCGCGCGCGCGCTCGACATCAGCCACGACACCGTGAAGCTGCACGTGCGCCACATCCTGTCCAAGCTCAACCTGAGCTCGCGCGTCGAGGCTGCGGTCTTTGCGGTGGAAGCGCGCTCGGCTGGCGAGCGCTGAAATCGCGGCAGCGTGGCCCGTCGCGTCCCAGGGGGATTCAGGGGCAGGACGACCAGTCGCCCGGCACCTTTCCCACGAGCAGCAGGAAATTGGCGAACGGGCCCATGTTGCCCATCGCCTCCATCTTGGGACCCTCGAACTGGAGCGCACCGAACATCATGGCGCGCATCGGGCCGTACTGGCCGGCGCCCATCTCGCGCCAGTGCGGCGACTGCGCCCACATCAGGTAGTCGGCATGGCCGTCGAGCTGCGCCGTGCGGGCGCCGCCACCGTAGGTGCATTGCGCCTTGCCCTCCTTCAGCGCGATCTGCATCTCGATGCGCGCACTCTTGGGACAGTCGGCGCGGTAGACCTGCATCGCCTTGAAACCGCGGCCGGCATCGTTCTTGATCCAGCCCGACTCGACCAGCTTGTCGGTCAGCGTCGCATCGGCATTCCAGGCGCTGCACATCGACTGCGCCCAGGGCGTCGACATTGCAACGGCGGGCGCCTGGGCGAAGACCGCAGACGTGGCCAGCGACGCCACCGCGACGACCAAGCAAGAGAGACGTTTCATCGTTCAGACCTGTGCAGTGTTGTTCGAAGTGGTCGCGGTCGTCCGGGCGCCATCGGCCTCGGCGCGCCACACGAGTTCGTCGCGCAGCTTCACGACCTCGCCCACGATCGTGAGGCACGGTGACGCAAGGCCTTCGCGCGCCACGGCAGCGGCCAGGGTCGCGAGCGTGGCGCACACCACCTGCTGCGATTCGAGCGTGCCGTTGGCGACCACGGCCGCCGGCCAGTCGGCCGGAAGGCCGTTCGCGACGAGCTGTGCACAGATGTCCGGCAGGCCCGACAGCCCCATGTAGATCACGACGGTCTGGCGCGGCCGCGCGAGTGCCGGCCAATCGAGATTGCAGCTACCGTCCTTCAGGTGCCCGGTGACGAAGGTACAGCTCTGCGCATGGTCGCGGTGCGTGAGGGGAATGCCGGCGTAGCTCGACACACCGCAGGCGGCCGTGATGCCCGGCACGACCTCGAACGGCACGCCTTCGGCGGCCAGCACCTGCAACTCCTCGCCGCCACGGCCGAAGACGAACGGGTCGCCTCCCTTCAGCCGAACGACGCTGCGGCCCTCACGCGCCAGCCGCACCAGCATCGTGTTGATGCCCTCCTGCGGCACGCTGTGGCGGCTGCGCTCCTTTCCCACGTACACGCGCTCGACGTCGGCGCCGATCAGCTCCAGGACGCCCGGGCCGACCAGGTGGTCGTACACCACCACGTCGGCGTGGGCGAGCAGGCGTGCCGCACGCAGCGTGAGCAGGTCGGGATCGCCCGGCCCGGCGCCGACAAGATAGACCTTGCCGCAGGCGGCGCGGCAGGCCGCCACCATGGCGGGGATATCGACGAAGGAGTTCATTTGCAGGTCCATCGGTTGGGTTCGGCGGTTTCGATCAGCCACCGCATTGGCGGCAGGCACCGCTGCCGCAACCACCACCACCACCACCACCAGCCTGCGGTGCGGAGGCGCCGTCGGCCGCGGCTCTCTCCTCGACGGGCAGGAAGATGAAGTCGAAGTGGCCCGGTGCCACCTCGACATAGTCGAGCACGGTGCCGGCCAGCAGCGGTTTGCTTGGCGCGCCGACGAGCACCGTGAGCCCGTCGAAGACGGCGGGCTCGTCGTCCTCGCGCGCTTCGTCGAAGCCCATGCCGTAGTCGAGCGATCCGTCCGACATCTGGCGTGCGGCGACACGCAGGCCCATGCCGACGGCGTCGCTGCGTTCGGCGGCGGCCAGGATCTCCTGCGCGGCCGCGGTGGTGACGTTGAACATCGGGTTCATCCTTTGATCGTTTGCGGTGTGGGCGCCATTCCGGCAGCGGCCGTCACGGGGCCGCCACCGCGCAGGCGGCTGCGACATCGACCGCCGCTCGCGCGGCGCGGCGGTCGCGGTGCTTGCGCACGAAGTCGACGAAGCGCGGCACCCAGCCGCCACCCGCGTCCGAACGCAGGTGCGCGTACGACGCGAGCACGTTGTGCACACACACGCCGTCGTGCACGCCGTCGATGCCATGCCCGCGCTGCACGCGGTAGGCCATGCCGACGCCGGGGTCGAGGTGGTCGAGGCTCGAATGGTGGAACTCGTGCCCGCGCAGGACGCCGGCGGAACCCGCGCCCCACGGCATCTGCGCGGTCTCCTGCAACTGCACGTAGCCGCGGCCGACCGGGCGTGCATGCATCACGGCGTCGCCGGGGATCGCGCCGACCATGCGCGCGGTGCGCCCCTGCCAGGTGATGCTGCGCGCGAGGTACATCAGGCCGCCGCATTCGGCGTAGGTCGGCAGGCCGTCCTCGATGGCCTCGCGCAGCGCCGTGCGCAGCGCGGCGTTCGCCTCGAGTTCGTCCATGCAGGCCTCGGGAAAACCGCCGCCGATGAACAGGCCGTCGAGCGCCGGCAGGCGTTGATCGTGCAGGGTGTCGATGGGCACGATCTCGGCGCCGGCGGCCTCGAGCGCCGCCAGGTCGTCGGGGTAGTAGAAGCCGAAGGCGCGGTCGCGCGCGATGCCGATGCGCAGGTCGGGACGGCGCGGGCGAGACGCCGGCGCAGGCACCGTTGCCGCCATGGGCGAGGCGGCGGCGGCCAAGGCCCGGATACGCGCCAGGTCGACCTGCGCGCCGACGATGCGGCCGATCGCCCGCACACGCTCCTGCGCGTCGCCCACCTCGGCGCAAGGCATCAGGCCCAGATGGCGCTCCATCACCCGCAGGCGCTCGTCTTCGGCCACGGCGCCGAGCACCGGCACGTCGGTGTAGTGCTCGATCACCGCGCGCAGCTTGGCCTCGTGGCGCGAACCGCCCACGCGGTTGAGCACCACGCCGCCGATGTGGATGTCGCGCTCGAACGCCTGGTAGCCCAGGATCAAAGGCGCGATGCCGCGGGTCATTCCGCGGGCGTCGATGACGAGCAGCACCGGCAGCCCGAGCTGGCGCGCCACGGCGGCATTGCTGTTGCTGCCGTCGAGCGCTAGACCGTCGTACAGGCCCTTGTTGCCTTCGACCAGCGCCAGATCGGCGCCGTGCAGGCCCTGCGCGAAGCAGCCTTCGAGCGCCGCGCCGTCCATCAGGTGCGGATCGAGGTTGAAGCAGGGCCGGCCCGCGGCGCGCTCGAGCCACATCGGGTCGATGTAGTCGGGCCCCTTCTTGTACGGCTGCACCGCTACGCCCTGCGCCGAGAAGGCGGCGCACAGGCCGACCGACACCGTGGTCTTGCCCGAGGACTTGTGCGCGGCGGAGACGAGCAGGCGGTGCATGGCTGGCCGTTGCATCAAGGCTTGGCCTGGAGGACAAAGTCGTCCTGCGGCATGAAGTCGAAGGCACGAATGCCGGCGAGTGTCAGCAGGAACGCCGCGCCGAGGCCACCCACCCCCAGCAGCAACTCGGGCAGCGACGGCGCATAACTCGCGACGGCGCCATCGCCGAACGTGCTGGTCACCACGTGCCCCGGGAAGATGTCCAGCGGGAACGCCTGCCCGCCGATGATGAAGACGTAGAGCCAGGCAAAGGCGCCGGCGACCACGAATGCGGCGGCCGCGAAGATGTTGCGCGATCCGTCCACGGTCGGCGAGAGCAGCAGCACCAGCGGCAACACCGAGCCCACGACGACGTAGCCGGCCCAGAACAGCAGGCTGTAGGTGGCGCCGCCGTCGCGTCCCAGCAGGATGAAGGCCTCGAACGCGCCCTGGCGCGCGAAGTACAGGTTGGTCCCGTGGTAGACCGCCACCAGGTACAGCGACGCGGCGATGAAGATGCCCAGCAGCCGCGCCATGCGACGCTGGATCGCGGCATCCAGCGTCTGCCCTTCCCACGCGTACATCGTCGCCTGCACGATCAGGAAGACGGCCAGCCCCCAGCCGAAACTCAGCACGATGAACAGCGGCGCGAGCAGCGCCGACTGGTACGCCTGGCGGGCGACGAGGAAGCCGAAGATGGAGCCGGTGCCGGTGGTCAGCACGAAGCGCCAGACCAGCGCGGCCAGCCCCGCCGGCTTGGACCAGCCGTTGAGCCGGCGCTCGAACATCGTCCACAGGTAGACCGCGACGATCCCGACCATGCCCGAATAGAGGAAGACGTTCCAGGCAAAGACCGACTTGAAGTTGTAGTGCGTGGCCGCGACGATCACGCGGTCGGGGCGCCCGAGGTCGAGCATCAGCACCATCAGGCCGCCCATCAACAGCGCCACGCACAGCAGACCCGACAACGGCGCGCGCCGCTTGTACACGGGCTGCCCGAAGACCGAGCCGATCGACGCCACGTTGAGCACGCCCGACGCGGCCACGATCATGAAGATCGCGAAGACATGCGGCAGGCCCCACACCACGTGGTTGTTCATGCCGGTGACGATGTGGCCGTGCAGTTCCATGTAGTGCGCCGCACCGAGGCCGACCGCGGTGATCGCGGCGGCGAGCGCGGCCAGGACCCAGAACCTGCGGGTGTCGGCGGCGGTTCTCATCTCGATGCCCGCGTGGTCGCCGGAAGGACAGGGAGCACCCCGATGGAGCGGCAGCGAACGCGGTGAGCTTGGCGGTCGTGATTCATTCAGATCCCGTGGTAGCGGACACCGGGGTCCAGGCGCAGGTCGGCACGCAGCTGCGTGGTCTGGATCTCGCGCACGCGGCGCGCGATCGCGCTGTCCGGGTTGTTCAGGTCGCCGAAGACGATCGCGCCGTGGCCGGCCTTCGTGCAGGCCTCGGCACAGGCCGTGGTCGAGGCCCCCTGGTCGATGCGGTGCACACACAGCGTGCAACTTTCGACGCAGCCCTTGCCACGCGGCACGTCGGGCTTCTGATCGGTCAGCGGCTCGTGCACGAACGTGCGCGCGCCGTAGGGGCAAGCCATCACGCAGTAGCGGCAGCCGATGCAGGCGTGGCGGTCGACCAGCACGATGCCGTCGGCGCGCTTGAACGACGCCCCCGTCGGGCACACGTCCACGCAGGGCGGCTCGGCACAGTGCTGGCACATGACCGGCGCCGACGCGGTTCGGCCGGTCTTCACTTCCTTGATCTCGACCTTGCGGATCCACTGCGGCGACGTGGGCGTGGTCGCACCCGACAACCCGTTTTCGCTGCTGCAGGCGGTCACGCAGTCGGTGCAGCCTTCGGCACACTGCGTCGTGTCGATCAGCATGCCCCAGCGCACCTTGGAACTGGCGCCGGCGGAAGGCGACGCGGCGCGCGCGAGCTCGATCAGCTGGATGCCGGGTGCGAGCATCACGCCGCCGATGGCGGCTGCCGCCACGCCGAGGAAACCGCGCCGGCTCATTTTGGAGCGCCCTTCGCCAAGGCCTGTGCCACCGCGCGCGGCCGGTTCGAGTGGCACTCGAAACAATCGATCTTGACCGCGGCGTAGCTGTGGCAGCTGACGCAGAAGTTGGTCTCGGCCTTCGTCACGCTGGCGGTCTTGGCGCTCGCGTGGCAGTCGATGCAGTCCTTCAGGCTGTACTTGGCGCCCCGCACGCCGCCGTGCACCGTCTCGTCGCGCTGGTGCTTGAGGTAGTCCATGTGCTTGCGCCGCATCACATCGCCCGGCTCCACGCACGCCGTGCCCGCCTTCGCCTTCTCGATCACCGGCAGCGGCGTGCGGCCGGACTCGGCAAAAGCCGGGAAATGCAAACCCGCGGCCAACAGCCCCCAAAGCGCCGCGCGCAGCGCGCGCGTTCCCCAAGCGGCCACCACGGATCCGGCTCCGCCGGTCCGTCGGTGGCGCCCCCTCGGGGGGGAGGCGCCGAAGGCGCGCCGGGGGGCGGCCATCTACTCTCCAAGCCCCATCTGGATGTAGCCCGTCGGGCAGACATCCTTGCAGATGTGGCAACCGATGCACTTGGTGTAGTCGGTATCCACATAGCGCCCGGTGGTCGACTTGCCCTTGGGGACCTTGAACACCGCGGTCTGCGGGCAGTAGACAACGCAGTTGTCGCACTCGAAACACTGGCCGCAGCTCATGCAGCGCTTGGCCTCGGCCTGCGCCTGCGTCTCCAGCAGCGGCAGCATGCGCTCCTCGAAGTTGCTGAGCGCCTCCTCGGCGGTGAGCGAGACGATCTTGCGCCGGTTGCGCGGCGTGTAGTTGAAGTGGCCGAGGAACAGCTCGTCGTGCGGGATGACGTAGCGGTCGGAGCGGTTGTCGTAGTTGTGGATCGCTCCGGTGCTGCTGTCGGTGCCCCAGGTCGGCTCGTCGATGTGCGTGACCTTGAGGCCTTTCTCGATCATCTTGCGCGTGAGGTCGAAGCCGTGCACGTCGATCTTCGGCCGCTTCTCCAGCGCCTCGCTGCGCAGGTGGCGGTCGATGCCGTCGGCCGCGATCGCGCCGTGGCCGATGGCGGTGGTCAGCAGGTGCGGGCGCACCACGTCGCCGCCGACGAACATGCCCACGGGTTTGCCGTCCTTGCCCTGGACCTGGTAGTTCTTGTCCGCGGCGATGCCGCCCTTGCCGTTGTTCAGCGCCTCCAGGCCGGTGAAGTCGACCGCCTGGCCGATGGCCGAGACGATGAGGTCGGCCTCGATGTCCTCTTCGGTGCCGGGGACCATCTTCACGTCGAGCTTGCCGCCGACGATCCTGGCCTCGCACCGGGCGACACGCAGCGCGGTGGCGCGGCCGCTGGCGTCGCGGATCACCGCCACGGGCGCCAGACCGCCGCGGATCGCGATGCCCTCGCCTTGCGCGTGCTCGACCTCGTGTTTGCTCGCCTGCATCTTGTCGATCGCGAAGATCGAGGTCAGCGTGACCTCGGCGCCCTGCCGCCGTGACAGCAGCGCGGCATCGTGCGCGGCGAAGCCGCCGATCACGTTTTCCGGGCGGTCGGACTCGTGCACCTGGTCGATGTGGCCGAGGCGCCGCGCGACGGTGGCCACGTCGATCGACGTGTCGCCGCCACCGACGACCACCACACGCCGGCCCACGTGCTGCATGCGTCCGTCGTTGAACGCCTTGAGGAAGGCCGTGGCGGTGACGACGTTCGGCGCGTCGCTGCCGTCCACCGGCAGGGGGCGCCCGCTCTGCGCACCGAGCCCGAGGAAGACCGCATCGAAAGCGGCGTCGATCTCGTCGAGGGTGAGGTCGGTGCCGATGCGGCAGTTCATCTTCGTCTGCACGCCGAGATCGAGGATGCGCTGGATCTCCGCGTCGAGCACCGCACGTGGCGTCCGGAAGCCCGGGATGCCGTAGCGCATCATCCCGCCGAGTTCGGCGCGCTCGTCGAAGATCGTCACCGCGTGGCCCTTCAGCGCGAGCTGGTAGGCCACCGACAGCCCGGCCGGGCCGCCGCCGACGACGGCCACTTGCTTGCCGGTCGACACCGCGGGCTTGTGGAAGCCGAGCTGGTGCTCGATGGCCCACTCGCCGAGGAAATGCTCCACCGAGTTGATGCCGACGAAATCTTCGACCTGGTTGCGGTTGCAACCCGACTCGCACGGCGCCGGGCAGACGCGGCCCATCACCGACGGCAGCGGATTCGCCTCCGTCAGGCGTCGCCACGCATATTCCTGCCAGGGCACGCCGGCGGGCGGCTTCTCGATGCCGCGCACGATGTTCAGGTAGCCGCGGATGTCCTCCCCCGACGGGCACGAGCCCTGGCACGGCGGCGTGCTCTGGATGTAGGTCGGGCACTTGTGCGTGTGGTCGGCGTCGAAGATCTCTTCCTGCCAGGCGTGCGGCTTGGTGTCGCCGTCCTTGTAGCGGCGGAAGGTCAGCGGTTGGGCCGTGACGGTTTCTGGGTTGGCGGACATCGTCGTGTCTCCTGCAAGCGTCAATCGATCGGGGGGTCAGTCGGCCATCATTTCTCGGTCAGGCGCATGATCCCGAGCGCCTTGAGCACGTACTTCTCGTAGATGGGTTCGGAATTGCCGGTCTTCATCTTTCGCATGAAGTACTTCTCGTACGCGATCTTGGCCAGGTGCACCCACTTGCCCTTCTTGAACCAGTTCACGTTGCGCGGCGGGATCTGCGGCAGCGCGACGAAGGCCGCGCCGGTATCGCCCATGTCGGCCAGGCAGATCGCGTTCCACGTGCCCTTGGTGCTGGCGGTGCTGCCGCGCAACTCGTCGGCGATGTTGTGCACGATCGCCGTGACCATCGTCTCGATCATGTAGCCGGTCTTGGGCGCGCCGCTGGCCACCGGCGTCACCTCCACGGGCGGGATCGCCACGCACACGCCGGCCGAGAAGATGTTCTTGTAGGCCTTGCTGCGCTGGTAGTCGTCGATCAACACGAAACCCCGCGGGTTGCACAGCTTGGGCACGGCGGCCACGGCATCCACGCCCTTGAAGGCCGGCAGCATCATCGACAGCTTGAACGGGATCTCGTGTTCCTTGAACACGTTGCCGAGGTCGTCGAGCTGGGTCGTGAACATCTTGCCGGCCTCGACCTTCGTCGTCTTGCCGTTGGTGATCCACTTCATGTCGCGGTTGCGCATCTCGGACTCGAGCATCGACTTCGAGTCGCCCACGCCGCCCAGGCCGAGGTGCCCGATATACGGCTCGGCGGTGACGAACGTGATCGGCACCTTGTTGCGCAGCTTGCGGCGGCGCAGGTCGGTGTCGAGGATGAAGGCGAACTCGTAGGCCGGCCCGAAGCAGCTGGCGCCCGGCATCGCGCCGATCACCACCGGCCCCGGGGCCTTGAGGAATTCCTGGTAGTCCTTCCAGAAGTTCTCGGCATGGCTGACGGTGCAGATCGAATGTGTGTGCCCGCCGTGCGGACCGGCACCCGGCACCTCGTCGAAGCTGAGCTTCGGCCCGGTGGTGATGACGAGATAGTCGTAGGCCAGGGTCTCGCCGCCTTCGATCTCGAGCCGGCTGGCGTCGGCGTCGATCTTCGTCACCGTGCCGGCGATGAACGCGATGCCCTTGCGCTCGAGCAGGGGCTTGATCTGCAGGATCACTTCTTCGCGCTGGCGCCAGCCGACCGCCAGCCAGGGATTCGACGGCACGAACTGGAAGTGGTCGAGCGTATTGACGACGGTGATCTTGTGCTCCTTGGGGAGCATCTCGCGCATCTCGTAGGCCGCGGGCATGCCGCCGATGCCGGCACCCATGATGACGATGTGGGCCATGGTCTGTCTCCTTCTTCTATTCGGGCTCGCCAAGGCGGATCGCCTTGCTCACCAGTTGGTGGACGCCGCCGATCATGTTCATGTCGAACCCGTAATACGGCAGCACCTTGCTGAACTGCGCCTTGCAGATCGCGCAGATGGCGGCCATGAAATTGACGCCGTGCGTGTCGACCACGTTCTTCAGCGCTTCCATGCGCGGCAGCGCGCCCTTGACACGCAGCTCGATCAGATCGTCGGTGAGCAGGCCGCCGCCGCCGCCGCAACAGAACGTGGCCTCGTGCGTGGTGCCCGGCGCCATGTCGTGGAAGTGGTTGGCAACCGCCTTGATGATGTCGCGCGGGATCGTGAACTGCCCACCGGGCATATTGCCCATGCGCGAGGCACGCGCCACGTTGCACGAATCGTGGAAGGTGACGATGCGGTCGTCGTTCTTTTCCTTGTCGAACTTCAGCGCGCCGCGCTGGATCAGGTCCCAGGTGAATTCGCAGATGTGCTGCGGCACCGGGTAGCGCGGGTCGAGCCAGTCGAACGGGCCGATCAGCGTATTCCAGTAGCTGTAGGCCACGCGCCAGGCATGGCCGCACTCGCCGAGCACGATGCGCTTGACGCCCAGGCGCAGCGCCTCTTCCTTCACGCGCAGCGAGATCTTCTTCATCTGCTCGTAGTTGCCCATGAAGAGCGCGAAGTTCGCGGCTTCCGATGCCTTGGAGCTCAGCGTCCACGACACGCCGGCGGCGTGAAAGACCTTGGCATAGCCGATCAGGCTTTCGACATGCGGCTCGGAGAAGAAGTCGGCCGACGGCGTGATGAGCAGGATCTCGGCCCCCTCGACGTCGAGCGGGAACTTCACGTCGATGCCGGTCTCCTCCTTCGTGTCCTCTTCGAGCCCGAGCAACGTGTCCTCGAGCGCCGGCCCCGGAATGCCCAGGTTGTTGCCGATGCGGTGAACCTTGCCGATGATCTCGTTGCCGTACTTCTGCCCGACGCCGACCGAGTTCATGATCTCGCGTGCGGCCATCGTGACCTCGGCGGTGTCGATCCCGTACGGGCAGAAGACGCTGCAGCGGCGGCACTCGGAGCATTGGTTGTAATAGCTCCACCAGTCGTCGAGCACTTCCTTCGTCATGTCGACGGCGCCGACGAGCTTGGGGAAATGCTTGCCGGCGAACGTGAAGTAGCGGCGGTACACGCCGCGCATCAGGTCCTGCCGCGCGACCGGCATGTTCTTGGGGTCGCCGGTGCCGAGGAAATAGTGGCACTTGTCGCTGCAGGCGCCGCAATGCACGCAGGCGTCCATGTAGACCTGCAGCGATCGGTACTTGCCGAGCAGTTCGCCCATCTTGGACACCGCCCGCTGCTCCCAGCCGTCGGTCAGCTCGCCCGGAAAACCCAGGTTGGACTGGATGGCCGGCGGCGCGATGAAGGGCTTGCTGTGCGCCATCGCACCTTCGGCCACCAGGGGGATGACCGGGTACGGCTTGAGCTTCGGTGTCTCGAACTTGGCGGCGGCCATGCGGCGTGTCCTAGGCCTGGGGCTTGTCGAGCGCTGCGGCCCAGGCCGCGACGTGGCGGCCTTCGCGCGGGGTGTCGGCCTGGTTGCGCGTCGGGCTGAAAAACAGGCCCGGCGCGTGCAGCAGCTTGCTGATCGGGAACACCATCATCAGCAGCGCGACGAGGGCCAGATGCACCAGCAGCACGGGATCGGCCGGCAGCGGCTGAATGTCCAGGTGCATCAACCCGAGCATGAAGGCCTTCACTGCCACGATGTCGGTATGGCTGACGAAGCGCATGCCCAGGCCGGTGAGGCCGATGGCCAGCAGCAGCGCCAGGTGCAGGTGGTCCGACGGCGTGGAGATGTAGCGCACCCGGTCGACCAGGAAACGGCGCGCCCACAGGCCGCCCAGGCCGGCCACCATGGCAAACGCGGCATAGGTGCCGAACGGCTGCACGAAGTCGATCGGCGCCCACACCGGCTGCTGGAAATAACGCGCATGGCGCAACAGCACGAGCAGCAGCGCGGCATGGAACATCCAGCCGAAGATCCACGTCCACTTGCTGCTCTTGAACAGGCTCTCGAACAGCACCACTTCGCGCGTCATGCGCAACGCCACCCCCGTGGTCGTCGTCGGGGCCGGCGTCGTCGGGATCTTCAGCGGCGCCGGCACACGCGCGTACTGCCGGATCTTCAGGCCCACGCCGATCACCAGCAGGGCCGTGGCGGCGTAGAACAGCGCGGCGTAGGTGATCGACAGGAGTGACATCAGGCGCTTTCCGCGGACGCTGGCGCCGCGCGGCCGTGGTGGGCGCGCGCTCCAGCCATCGCCGCGTGTTTATACGCAGCCGGTCGGCTTGGGCAGGCCGGCGATCTTGCAGGCCTGCTTGGCCGGGCCGTACGGGAACAGCTCGTACAGGTACTTGCTGTTGCCCTTCTCCGGGCCGAGCTGCTTGCCGATGGCCTTGGTGAGCACGCGCACCGCCGGGGCGATCTGGTACTCGTTGTAGTAGTCGCGCAGGAAGTTCACGACTTCCCAGTGGCTCGGCGTCATCTCGACGTTCTCGCCCGCGGCCAATACCTTGCCGATGTCCTCGTTCCAGTCGGCGAGGTTGACCAGATAGCCTTCTTCGTCGGTTTCGTAGGTGGTGCCGTTGACTTCGATGCCCATGGGCTTGTCTCCTTCGGGGATGGGTGGGTGGCCTGCGCTCGGGTGTCAGAGCCAGGACTGGTTGTTCGGATGCTCGACCACGAGGTCGACGAAGCCGGCGTAGTCGACGGCCGTGACGCCATCGACGAGCTTGCCGGCCATGCCGCGCGCCAGCACGTCCGGCTGCAGGGCATAGACCTTGAACTGCTTCAACGCGGCGGTGATGCCCGACGTGGCCGCCGCGGCCTGCGTGGCGGCATAGACGGCGTCTTCGGTGAGCAGCAGCGCGGCGCCGGGCTGGGCCAGCCGCAGGCAGGATTGCAGCGACGTGGTCTGCAGGTGCGACTTGTTGACGATATGCAGCATGGTCCGTTTGCTCAGAAGGACAGGACCACGTCCTGCTCGGCCATCAGCGCGCCCATCTCGGCGCTGGACAGCACTTCGACGTCGACCAGCAGGTCGGCCTCGGTCAGCCCGCGCGCGTCCATCGACTCGCGCTCGACGAACAGCTTCTCGACGTCGTAGCCGTCGAGCGCACGGTAGGTCTTGGAGTGGTTCTTGATGCCCACGCCCGCGGTGTCCTGCCCCTTGACGAGTTCGTACACGCCGTCGTCGACGAACACCAGGCTCACGTCCTGGTCGAAGGTGGCGGCGATCAGCACGACCTCCAGGCTTTCGAGCGCATAGATCGTGCCGTACGGGGCCTTGCGGTTGACGAACATGAACTTCTTCATCGCCATGGCTCAGTCCCCGAACGTGACCATGCGGTCGCACTTGATGCCGCTGTCCACCAGCTGGCCCAGCCCCGAGATGCGGAACCCCGGCGCCAGCACCTCGTCCTTGATGCCGCGGCGCAATGCCGCCGCCACGCAGACGACGAGGTCGACGTCGTGCTCGGCCTTCAGCGCCGACCAGCGGTTGACGATGTGGCGGTCGTCCTGCGGCGGTTCGGTGAGCCGGGTCGCGTTGTAGACACCGTCGTGATAGAAGAACACGCGCTGCACCTCGTGCCCCTTCGCCAGCACCGCCTTGACGAACTGGTAGGCCGTGTCGCTGGCCTGGTGCGTGTAGGGCCCTTCGCTGACGAGCAAGCCGAATTTCATGTCGTGCCGTCCGCTGGATCTAGAACCGGATGTGCGTGGACGCGTTGAGGCTCGAGCGCGAGCCGCGCCAGTCGTCGATCAGGTACTTCGTGAACGGCAGGTCGCATTTCTCGAAGAAACGCGGCCAGCCGATGCGCTCGACCCAGTCCGACAGCCGCTCCCACGAACGCGCGTCTTCCTTGTAGGTGTAGAGGATCTTCTTGACCATCGCCGACACCTCCGGCCAGCGCGGCGGGTTGTTCGGCAGGCCGGAGGCGACCATCTTCATGAAGGTGGGCTTGCCACGGGCGTTGCTGTTCTTGCCGCCGACCCAGATCGCGAGCTTCGAGTGCTCGGGGTCGTTGATCTGCATCGGCGGGCACGGGGGATAGCAGGCGCCGCAGCAGATGCACTTCTTCTCGTCGACTTCCAGCGACGGCTTGCCGTTCACCAGCGCCGGGCGGATGGCGGCCACCGGGCAGCGCGCCACCACGGCCGGGCGCTCGCAGACGTTGGCCACCAGGTCGTGGTTGATCTTCGGCGGCTTGGTGTGCTGCACGATGATCGCGATATCGGCTTGGCCGCCGCAGTTGATCTCGCAGCAGCTGGTGGACAGGTGCACGCGGTTCGGCATGTCCTCCTTGATGAACTCCTCGTGCAGGTCGTCCATCAGTGCCTTGACGGCGCCGGAAGCGTCGGTGCCCGGAATGTCGCAGTGCAGCCAGCCCTGGGTGTGCGCGATCATCGACACCGAGTTGCCGGTGCCGCCGACCGGGAAGCCGTTCTCGGTCAATGCGGAGATCAACGGCGCGACCTTGTTCGGATCGCTCACCATGAATTCGATATTGCTGCGGATCGTGAAGCGCACATGCCCTTCGGCATAGGTGTCGGCGATGTCGCACAGCTTGCGGATCGTGTAGACGTCCATCTGGCGCTGCGTGCCGGCACGCACGCTCCAGACCTCGTCGCCGCTGTGCGAGACGTGGTGCAGCACGCCCGGCCGGGGCCGGTCGTGGTATTTCCAGTTGCCGTAGTTCTTCAGCAGAGTCGGGTGCAGATAGGGCTTGTTGTCCGGCACGCCGCTTTCGATCGGTTGACGCATGGCCATGGTGGGGTTCCTCAGGCGGACTTCTTGGCGTTGATGCGGGCGACCTCGTCGTCCCAGCCATCGGCGCGGACATAGGGGTTCGTGCGCGGCGTGGAGACCATGTTCGCGTCGATCTCGACGCCGATGCCCTCGAGGAAGTTGACGAGACCGATGCGCTCGATCATCTCGCCGGTGCGCTCGTGCTCGAGCGCGTTCTCGGCGAAGAAGTCGATCACCTTCTGGCCGAGCTCGACCAGCGCCTCGTAGTCTTCTTCGGTCTTCAGCGGCAGGAACGGCACGACCACGGTGCCCATCAGGTCGCCGATCTTCAGCGTGCGCTTGCCGCCGATCAGGATCGTGGCGCCGGTGTCGGTGCCGTGAGCGAGCGCGCCCGTCATCACGTTGATGCAGTGCATGCAGCGCACGCAGTTGCTGTTGTCGATCTCGAGCGCGTGCGTGTCGCTGACCTTCACGCTCGTGATGCGGTCCCCGGTGTCGACGTCCTTGATCTCCTTGAGCATGATCGTCTTCGTCGGGCAACGTGTGATCACGTTGTTGACGAGCTCGTTCATGCCGTGTGCATCGAACCACTTGCGCGCGAGCGCCTCGTCGCTGCGCATGTTGTCGCGCCAGGTGCCGATGACGGCCATGTCGGAGCGCTGGATCGAGTTCATGCAGTCGTTGGCACAGCCGCTGAACTTGAACTTGAACTTGTACGGCAGCGCCGGGCGGTGGATGTCGTCGAGGAAGGTGTTGATCACCTGCCGGTGCGCCTTGGCTTCGTCGTAGCAGCTTTGTTCGCAGCGGGCCGCGCCGACGCAGCTCATCGACGTGCGCACCGCCGGGCCGGCGCCGCCGAGGTCGAAGCCGAGTTCGTTGATCGCGTCGAAGGCGTCCTGCACCTTGTCGGTCTTGACACCCTGGAACATGATGTCGCCCGACTGCCCGTGGAAGGCGATCAGGCCGGAGCCGTGCTCCTCCCAGATGTCGCACATCTTGCGCAGCACGTCGGTGTTGTAGTGCATGCCGGCCGGCGGCTGCACCCGCAGCGTGTGGAACTCGGCGGCGTCCGGGAAGACCGGCTCGCCCTTCTCGTTCTTCAGCTCGGTGAAGCGCGGGATCACGCCGCCGCCGTAGCCGAACACACCCACCGTGCCGCCCTTCCAGTAGCCCTTCTTCGTGCGGTAGGACGTCTCCAGCTGACCCATCAGGTCGACCATGTAGTCCTTGTCCTTGGCCAGGCGCTTGAGGCCCGTGACGAAGCTCGGCCAGGGCCCCGACTCGAGCTCGTCGAGCATGGGCGTGTCGTGCGGTTTCTTGGCCATTCGTGCGGTCTCCTGCTGCCGGGGCGGGGAGCGGCCGCCGATGGCCACTCGTCCCGATATGCGACTGGGGGAAATGGTCGTCGCACCGTGGTGCTGCGGCTATTCCCCTCTTGGTCAGGCACGATAGACCGGAAGGGGTGCGAAGGCATTACCCGAAAGGGTTACGCGGCGGTCACCCGTACCGGGTATGGACGCCACCACGGCGCCTCACGCTCAATGTCGTCTGGACCGAACCGCCACGATGACCACGCTCACCCCGCTTGCAAAGATCCATGCGCCCCTGGGCGGGCAGGACATCGAATTGCAGCAGATCGAGTTCGACGCGGGCGGCATGCCTTTGCTGCGCACCCGCATCCGCGAGAAGAGCCGGTTCACGATCTTCGACATCGACCCGATCACCGCGGAGCAATGGGGCCGCGCCTTGATCGACTGGGCGGGCCGGCAGCCGCGCTAGCGGGTCAGGGCCAGGGAAGCGCACGATGCACGACGACGCCATCTGCAACATGGTCGACCTGGCCTTCGCTGTCAGCGGCCCCGCGCTGCCACGCGATCACCGGCGGGTACTGGCCCATGCCGTGGACCGCGCATTGCCCTGGCTGGCATCGCAGCCGGGGGCCGGCGTGCACCCGCTCAATGTCTCCGCCGGCGGGGGGCCGCAAGCCCTGCTGTCGAAACGCACCCGGCTGACCTTGCGTGTGCCGCGCGCGCGTGTCGCCGAGGCACGCGCGCTCGAAGGCACCCGGCTGGACCTCGGCGGTTTGGCGCTGCGCGTGGGTGCCGTGCACGAACGTGCGCTGCTGCCATGGGGCACGCTGTACGCGCATGTGGTCGCCGCCGGCGACGGCATCGACGAAATCGGCTTCCTGCAGATGGCGGGCGACGAACTCTCGGCGCTGGGCATCACGGGACGCCTGATCTGCGGACGCCAGCAGACGCTCGAAGGCGGCGCGCTGCGCGGCTTCAGCCTGATGCTCGACGGCCTGGGCCTGGCGGGCGCCTTGCGCCTGTTCGAAGCCGGCATCGGGCCGCACCGGCGCCTGGGCTGCGGTCTGTTCATTCCGCACAAGTCCGCGGCGGCTGTCGGCCTGCCGCCCTGAATCAACCCCTTTTCCCACCCCACACTGGAGACGACGACGATGGGCTACGTGGTCAATGGCATCGAACTGGAGACCGACGATCAGGGCTACCTGCTGGAACCGGACTACAGCGACGAGGTCGTGCCGGTCATTGCTGCGGCCGAAGGCCTCACGCTCACCGACGAGCACTGGAAGGTCGTCAACTACCTGCGCGACGAATACCGCGAGCACGGCCACACGCCGAACTTCCGCAACATGCTCAAGGGCCTGGCCGAGGTGCTCCCCGGTTGCGACAGCAAGTCGGTGTACGAGCTGTTCCCGATCGGCCCCGCCAAGCAGGGTTGCAAGGTGGCCGGTCTGCCGCAGCCCCTGGGCAAGGGCGGGTACTGATGGCCCACCCGCGCAGCGCCTGCGGCGCGGCCGCCTGGATGGCGGCGCGGGTGTCATGCAGGGGCACGCCAAGGTGCGCGACACGATGAGCATGACGCCGCAAACACCCGCAATGCGGATCAAGAGCTCCTGGTTCAAGCCGGGTGCGGACAAGTCGCCGGCCGAGCAGGCCAGCGCGATGGCGTTCATCGTCTTCCGCGTGGCGCAGCAGATGCTCAAGCGCATGCGCGGCGCCGATTTCGACATCGATGCCGGCACGCCGTATTTCGCCTTCCTGCGCGAGGTGCTGGTCTTCCTGATCGCCATCACCGACCGCATCGCCGCGGCGCGGCTGGAGCCGGCTGCGCGCGTCGAATTCACGGTCGCGCTGGTGCGCCACGTGGCGCGCACGCTGCAGGAGAACGAGGACGACCTGCTCGGCGCCAAGCCGGCCGGCACACCGTCGCATGCCGACACCTTCATCGATCTGGTGAACGAAGTCTCGCAGCACTACGCCGAATTCGGCGCCGACCCCACGGCGCGGGACGACAGCGCCGGCTTCGAGCCCGATTTCGCCTTCGTGCGCTATCTCGGCCACCGGTTGGAGCCGACCTTGCCCGAGAAGGACCGCCGCTGGGTCATCGAGCAGGTGATGGCCGCCGAGGCGCCGGAAGCCCTGGCCGTCGTGCAACGCTCGATGCGCGGCCTGTACGACGCAACACCGCGGCGCCCCCGGCGGGCATCGCTCAGCGGGGATTGACGTGGGCCAGGCGTTCAACGGGCCCAGCCCATTTCCCAGCCCGTTCGACCTCGACGACGACGCCACCTACCGCGACTGGCGTGCCTGGAAACTGGCGTGCGGCCCGGCGAGTACGGACGACATCACCGTCGTCGTGGCCGACCCGCGCGCGCTCACGTCGGCCGAACGCGAAGCCTTGCTCGACCGCATCGCACGCGCCAACGTGGCGCTGTACCGCTCGCCCGTGCAAGCGGACGACAAGGACCTGCCACGCCGGTTGGGCGCGCAGCTCGGCATGACCCGCCTCGACGCCAACTGGCTGGCCGACGAGGACGGCATCTCGAGCATTGCCATCTCGGCCCGGAGCGACGGCCGTGGCGGCTTCATCCCGTACACCGACCGCCCGATCCGCTGGCACACCGACGGCTACTACCACCCGGCCGAACGGCGCATCCACGGCATGATCCTGCATTGCGTGCGCCCGGCGCGCAGCGGCGGCGTGAACGCGTTGATCGACCACGAGCGGGCCTACATCGCCCTGCGCGACGCGTCGCCGGCGCATGTGCGTGCCCTGATGCAGCCCGACGCCATGACGATCCCGGTGCGGCGCGACGATACTGGCGAGGGTGGCGTGGCCCGGCCTGCCCAGACCGGGCCGGTGTTTTCCGTCGACGCGGTCGACGGCAGCCTGCACATGCGCTACACGGCGCGCACCCGCAGCATCGAGTGGAAGGACGACCCGCCCACCCGTGCCGCCGTCACCCAACTGGAAGCCCTGCTCGCGGGCGACGCCCCGTGGATCCTGCGCACGCGCCTGGCGCCGGGCATGGGCATCGTCGGCCACAACGTGCTGCACGACCGCACCGGTTTCGAGGACGACCCTGCCGCGCCGCGCCTGCTGTATCGCGCACGGTTCCTGGACCGCGCGGCGCTGCCCACCGTTCCGCCGTGGCGGCCATGACCGGGCCCACGCCGATGTGTACGAACCGCGAGACCCGCCCATGGCGCACTGGGTGACCGTCTGGCGTGCGGCGCAGCTCGTCGGCGTGCCGCGCGGCGTGCTGCAGCAGCGGGTGCGCGCGGGCGAGATCGAGCTGGCCGACGGACTCGTCAGTACCGAATCGCTGCTGCGGCTGTACCCGCAGACGCAGCTCGAGGAGTCGGGCATGCTCGAACGCGTGGTGCAGATTCGCGACGAGGCCTTCGGGCGCCGCGTGCGCGAGCGCCTGTTGCCGAGCCAGGAAGTGCTGGCGCAGCGCCTGTTCCGCCAGACGCAGGAGCTGGCCGACGTGCAGCGCCACCTGCAGCGCTACCACGCGCTCGTGCTCGCGCTGCGCGAGCGGGTGCGCCACCTCAACGCCGAAGCGCGCGCCGACGGCGGCGCCGACGATCCCCGGCTGCTCGAACTGCAACGCCAGCTGAACGACGGGCTGGCTCGGGCGCTGGCCACCGAACCGGTCGATGTGCTGGACGTGATGGACGACCTGCTGAAAGTCGTATCCGCGCAGGTGACGCTGCGCCCGAGCGGACACCAGTTCGCAGTCGAGGGGCACGACAGCCTGCTGCAGGCCGGCATGCGGGCCGGCCTCAAGCTCAACTACGGTTGTGGCAACGGCACCTGCGGCATGTGCAAGGTGCGCGTGACCAGTGGCCAGGTCGTGCGCACGATGCCCACCGATTACCCGTTGTCGGAGAACGAGAAGGCCCAGGGTTACGTGCTGGCCTGCGCGCACACCGCCGGCAGCAGCGAACTCACGCTCGAGACCCTCGAGGCCGCCGGCCCGGCCGACATCCCGCCGCAGCAGATCGTGACGAACGTGCGGGCGGTGCGCGCGCTCGCACCCGACACGCTGTTGCTGCATCTGCAGACGCCGCGCAGCCACCGGCTGCGCTTCCTGGCGGGACAGCGTGTGACGCTGGGGGTTGCGCAGGGCGACGACGTGCATGCCAGCCACGCCATCGCCAGCTGCCCGTGCGACGACCGCAACCTGCAGTTCTTCATCCCGCGCGACGCCGAGGACCCGCTCGCCGCGCGCCTGTTCGGCGGCGCGCTGAAGGCCGGCGACGCGGTCACGGTGTGGGGCCCGAGCGGCGACTTCGTGCTCGCCGAAGACGCCCACCCGCTCGTCTTTGCCGCTTGCGACACGGCCTTCGCGCCGGTCAAGAGCCTGATCGAACACGCACTGTCGCTCGACGCCGCACCGTCGATCGCCCTCTTCTGGCTCGCCACGCGGCCGGACGGGCACTTCATGGCCAACCAGTGCCGCGCGTGGTCGGAGGCGCTCGACCCGTTCGAATACACGCTGTCCACTCACGACGACGTGGCCACGGGTGCGAGCCAGATGGCCGCCGCGATCCGCGCCGACCTGTTCGACATCGACTGCGCCTTCTACATCGCCGGGCCGGCGGCCTTCGTCGAGACGCTGCGGCACGAGCTCGGCGCCGCCGGCGTACCGGCCTCCCAACTGCATGGAGAGATCACTGCATGAGCTGCGCCTGCAAGACACCGGCCCCCGCCGCCCGCACGCCCGAAGGCAGCGACGATGACGGCTGCAGCGGCGGCGAGTCGTTTGCGCTGCGGGTGCTGGGCGACGACATGGCACCGGAATTCAACGATGGCGAGATCATCATCATCGAACCCGACGGCGACCTGAAGGACGGCTGCTTCGTGCTCGCGCAGGTGGGCGGCGAGTGGACCTTCCGCCAGCTCTGCCAACGCGGCGAGGGCTGGGCCCTGCACGCGCTGAACCCGGCGCGCACCGACCTCCCCGACACGCCGCTGGCCGATCTCTCCGCCGTGCACGGCCTGGTGATCCAGAAGTCCGTGCCGGGCCGGCGCAAGCTCAGCAAGTTCTACCTGTAGACCCGCCCGCCCGGACCCCGCCGATGCCCTACTTCGTCTTCGCCATCAAGCCGTTCGGTCAACTCGACAAGCTCGCCGAGTTCGATGCCTTCAAGGAGGCCTCGATACACGCCAAGGCGCTGCGTGCGACGCGGCCCGACGGCGCTCCGCGCATCAAGATCATGTTCGGCGAAACGCAGCTCGCGGCCGAAGACCAGTTGCTCCAGTTGCGCGTGCCGGGACCGACCGGTGATGACTGAGCGCGCCGGCGGCGGCGTGGACACGTGTTGCGAGAGCGACCGCGGCTGCGTCTTCGCCAAGGCCCTGCTCGCACAGCAGGCGGGTTGCGAACTCGCTCAGCGCCGTGCGGTGGCCGAGCGTGTGCTGGTCGAATGCCCGTCGCCCGTGGCACGGACGAATTGCGGCACGCTGGCCGCGCTGCTGCAGGAGCGCGCCCGGTTCGCACTGCGCCTGCCGCCGCCCGGCCGGCCGCTGATCCACATGCACGCCTTGCGCCTGCAGTGCGGTGGCGCCGCCGCGCTGCAGCAGGTGCTGCAATCGGCCGACCGCGACGTGCACCGCATGGTGGGCCTCGCCCACGAGCGCCACGGCAGCCTGACCGAACTGCCCTGGGCTGCGATGGTGCCGGCGCTCGTGGCGTGGCAGCCGCGTCGGCGCGGCCGCGCCCGCGAGCCATGACGGCGCCGGCAGGCGCCGCACCGGCCGGCGCCGGCGCCGGCGCGCTGGTGAAGGCGGTGCAGGACAACTGCCACATTGCCGACGCGCGCCACGCCGCCGACCTGCCGCTGTGCACGTACCTGCTGCAGATGCGCGAGTTCTACCGCTGGGAGCAGGGGCTGCCGTTCGGTGCCGTGCTGTCGCGGCCCGACGTCGGCGCCTGGATCGCCGGGCGTGAAGCGTGGTGGGCCGACGTCGAGGCGCACGACTACCAGCGCCTGCCGCTCGACGGTGTGCCGGGCGGCTGCGACCCGTTCGACGTGCGCACCGTGAACGACCGATTGCGCGGGTGCGGCCTGCTCTATGGTGCCGGGCTCGTCGGGCCGGACCGCCCGGTCTTCTTCCTGGCCGACCTGCATGGCCGCACGCGGCGCGAAGGCCTCGATGTCGACAGCGGCGGGCGCGAGCGGGCACGCGGCCTGATCGCGCCGCCCGCAGCGCTCGGCCACGACGGCGCGCAGCCCTACATCGTGTTGCGCCGCGAGTCGCTGGCCCGCTGGTGCTGGGAGAAGTTCGAGACATTCTCGCTGCGGCGCCCCGAGGGCAGCCCGTTCCACGCCGTCGTGCAGGCCTACGGCCTGGACCGCGATTTCGAAGCGGCGTTGCCGCGCTGGCTCGACGAACAGGGCGAGGCCGTGGTGCTGCACGAGATCGGCGAGCACCGTGTCGGGCTTCGCCTCGGGCCCGCATGGAGCGACCTGCGCATGGCACTGCCCACGCGCCGCGGCGATCTGCATGCGCGTGCGGTACGCGACCATCTCGCCGATCTCGGCACCACGTTGCCCACGCTGCTGGAGCGCGCGGCGGAACCGCTGGTGCACGTCTGGTTCGCCGGTTTCGACGGCGTGCGCGAAGCGCTGTTCCCGTCGTTGAAGACGGCCTATGCGGACTGGCGTGGCGGCGACGGCGGGCAGGCCCTGCGGCACGCCGCGGCGCGCGGCGCGGCCCACTTCATGCGGCTCGCCGAGCAGGCGCTGGCGCTGCATGCCGAACATGGCGCGGACGCCGGCAGCGCCGTCGAGCAGCTTCTGACGTCACCGTCGGCGGTGTGCCTCGGCTGATGCGCGGGCCCTTGAAGCCCGCGGCCCGGCCCCACGCCCGCCGGGCGGCCCGTGTCCCGTGGTGCGTTGTCGATAGGGTCACGCGCAGACCATCGCGCCGTCCATGGGGCCGAGTTCAGTACGCGCCGATGACGCTGTCTGCGCGCAATTGTTCGATCTCGGCTTCCGCATAACCGACGTCGCGCAGCAGATCCTCCGTGTGCTGGCCGAGGGCCGGCGGGCCCGACCGAAGGCCCGGACGTGCGCCGCCAAGGGTCAGGGGCAGCAACGGCACGCGCGTCTCGACCGCGTGGCCCGCGCCGCTGGCGTCCGCAGGCAAGGTCACCGGTGCGAGGCCGCCGTTGGCCGCCAGATGCGGATCGTCGAACAAGTCCTGCGGACGGGTGATCGGTGCATACGGCAGGCCGATCCTCTCGAAGCGCGCGCCGAGTTCCCTGGCGCCGAACGTTGCAAAGCGCTCGCGCAGCGCCGGAAGCATCCACTCCCGCGACTGCACGCGGGCGTTATTGCTCGCCAGGCGCGGATCGCCTTTCAGGTCGGCGAAGCCGAATTCGTCGCACATCAGCGCCCACTGGGTGTCGCTCACCGCCGCGAGGAAGATCTGTTCGCCGCTCTTGACGGTGAAGACGTCGTACACCGCCCACGCGCTGATGCGGCTGGGCATCGGCGATGGCGCCTTGCCGGTCACGGCGAACTGCATCATGTGCTGTGCGACGAGGAACACGTTGTTCTCGAAGAGCGCGCTCTGGACCTCCTGGCCCCGGCCGGTCTTCTCGCGCTGCGCCAGCGCGGCGAGCGCGCCGATGGCGCCGAACATGCCGCCCATGATGTCGTTGACGCTGGTGCCCGCGCGCAGGGGCCGCCCCTCGGGCCCCGTCATGTAGGCCAGGCCGCCCATCATCTGCACCACCTCGTCGAGTGCCGTGCGGTGCTCGTAAGGCCCGGGCAAAAAGCCCTTGTGCGTGACGTAGACCAGGCGCGGGTTCAGCCGCGACAGCGCCTCGAACCCGAACCCCAGCCGGTCCATCGTGCCGCTCTTGAAATTTTCACTGAAGACGTCGGCGCGGCCGAGCAGGCGCAGCACGATCTCGCGGCCGCGCGCGTCCTTCACGTCGACGGCCAGGCTCTTCTTGTTGCGGTTGAAGATGCCGAAGAAGCCCGCGCCGGAACCCAGCAGCCGGCGTGTGTTGTCACCCGCCAGCGGCTCGACCTTGACGACCTCGGCACCGAGGTCGGCAAGGATCATGCCGCAGGTCGGGCCCATGACCATGTGGGTGAATTCGACGACCCGCAGGCCGGCGAGCGGCAGCGCATCGGGCGTGCTCGTAGGCGTGCTCAAGTGCGTGCTCCCGCTGCGGTCGCGGGCAGGCGCTCGTGCGCAGGCGACCGGCCATCGGCATAGACGAAGCCCTTGGTGAGGCCGGCCTCCGGGGTCATGCCGTAGATCGGCTCGCCGGGCAGGCCCGCCTGCAGCGCGGTGCGTGCGTGGACCAGCTTTTCGAGGTCGACGCCGGTGGGCAGGCCCATGGCCTCGAACATGAAGACCAGGTCCTCGGTGACCACGTTGCCCGACGCGCCGGGTGCATAGGGGCAGCCGCCGAGACCACCCTGCGAGCTGTCGAAGGTCCGCACGCCCACGTCGTAGGCCGCCAGGCAATTGGCCAGGCCCAGGCCGCGGGTGTTGTGCAGATGGGCTGCGCCGGTATGCGCGCCGATTTCGGCGCGGACCCGGCTGAAAAGCCGCCGAACCTGCGCGGGATTGGCCATGCCGGTGGTGTCCGACAGACCGATATCGTCGGCGCCCGCCTCGGCCAGCGCCACCGCCAGGCGCACGACGTCGTCCTCGGGCACCACGCCCTGCAGCGTGCAACCGAAGGCCGTCGACAAGCCGGCCTCGACATGCACGTGCGGCGCAAGCTCGTTGCGCAGCGCGACGATCTGGCGCACCTCGTCGACCATCTGCGCGCGTGTCTTGCGCACATTGGCCAGCGAGTGCGCCTCGCTCGCCGACACGGGCAGCGTGATCTTGTGGACGCCGGCGGCGACGGCGGCCTGCGCGCCGCGCAGATTGGGGACGAGGGCCATCACCGTCAGGCCGCGCAGGGACCGGGCATGCCGCACGACCTCGGCGACGTCGGCCATCTGCGGCAGCAGACGGGCGGGCACGAACGAGCCGACCTCGATCTCGCGCAGCCCGGCGGCGTGGAGGGCGTCGATCCACGCCAGCTTGTTCGCCGTCGGCATCGTGGCCTTGACGCTCTGCAGACCGTCACGCGGCCCGACCTCGCTGATGAGTACTTGCGCTTGCATCGATTCAATTCCATGGTTCTGTTAGACAGAACTATATTCTGTACAATGAAAACATCATAAAAACCCGTCACCCGGATGTCAAACCGGGAGGGCCGGCCTGCCGACATGCCCAGGAAGTCTTCACTCGCCTCTGTCGCCGACGAACTTGCCGCTCCGGGCGGCGCCGCGGCGGTCGACCGCGCCGTCAGCCTGCTGGCGGCCTTCCAGCCGGGCGACCAGGCGCTCTCGGTCACCGAACTGGCCGGGCGCACGCGTCTGTACAAGAGCACCGTGCTGCGCCTTCTTGCGTCGCTGGCACACGGGCGGCTGCTGCAGCGCACGGCCGACGGGCGTTGGGCGCTGGGGCCCGAGGTCTCGCGGCTGGCGGCCCTCTATGCGGCCTCCTTTTCGCTGCAGGACACGTTGATGCCGGAGATGCGTGCGCTGGTCCAGCGCACGCAGGAGAGCGTGGCCTTCCACGTCCGCCAGGGCGACCAGCGGCTGGTGCTTCTGCGCGTCGATTCGCCGCAGTTGCTGCGCGATCACGTCCGTGCGGGGGATCTGCTCCCGCTGGACCGTGGCGCGGGGGGGCGCGTCCTGAAGGCGTTCAGCGGCGCCAAGGGCCGGTTGTACACGCAGATCCGGCGCGACGGCTACCTGTCGATCGCCGGCGACCGCATCCCGGGACTGGTCGGCATCTCGGCGCCGGTCTGGAATGCGGCGCGCGAACTGGTGGGCGCATTGACATTGACAGCGCCGGAGCAGCGCCTGCAGCCCTCGTTCGTGGGAGCGTTGCGGCAATCGGCCGCCAGGCTCACGGGTGCATTGGGGGGCGAGGCGCCGCAATCCCGGCGCTGACCCTACGCGGCCGATGGGCCCGGGCGCTCGCGTCGGCGCGGATATGCCGGCGGGTGCGGCGTCGCGGGACGGTCAAGGCTCGCCGTTGGCGCCCCAGACGCGGAAAGGCGGCCGCTCGAGCAGCCGCGCCTGATAGGCCAGCACCGACGGCATCGCGGGCCGGTCGATCGGGGTCATCAGCCAGCGCTGCACCGCCAGGCCGATCACCACGTCGGCGAGCGTGAAGGTCTTTCCGGTGACGAAGGCGCCGGTGCGCGCGAGCTGGCGCGACAGGATCGCGATGTGCCGGTTCCACTGCGCCGTGCTGGCCGCGATCTGCGCCGCGTCGGTGAAGGCCGGGTTGTTGCGCACGAGCGCCATGAAGGCGTAGCGCCACGCGCTGTTCAGGTCGCCGGCCTGCCAGTCCATCCAGCGCTCGACATCGGCCTGCGCGCGGGGATCGGCGGGCAGCAGGTCGGTACGGCCGTGCTTGCGGGCGAGGTAACGGCAGATCGCATTCGACTCCCAGAGCACGAAGTCGCCATCGCGCAGCACCGGGATCAGCGCATTCGGGTTCAGCGTGGGCAGGTCGGGCCCGGCATCCTCACGGTGGAAACTGACGCCGATCTCGTCGCAGGTCCAGAGGACCTTGCGCAAGTTGATCGAACTGGTTCGCCCGATGACCGTGAGCATGGTGGCCGCGCCGTCAGCGCACCGCGCCCCGCCACGCGGCCATCGACGCGTCCCACTTCGCACGCGCCGCCTTCAGGTGCCGCTCCTTCACGTGGCCATAGCCGCGGATCTCCTCCGGAATGCGCGCGATGTCGGCCGCCTGCGCCACGTTGGCCGCCGACAGCGACTGCAGCAGCTCGTCGATGCAACCCTTGTAGTCGTCGATCAGCTGGCGTTCGGTGCGGCGCTCCTCGGTCTTGCCGAAGAGGTCGAGCGCGCCCCCGCGCAGCCCCTTCATCTTCGTGAGCAGGCCGAAGACGTTGCGCACCCAGGGGCCAAACGGCTGTTTCAGCAGCTCGCCCTTCGCATTCTTCTTCGCCACCGACGGCGGCGCGAGGTGGTGCACGATCTTGTAGTCGCCTTCGAACATCGCCGCGATGCGGTCGGTGAAGGCCTTGTCGGTGTGCAGCCGCGCCACCTCGTACTCGTCCTTGTAGGCCATCAGCTTGAAGAGATAGCGGGCCACCGCCTCGCTCAGCTTCGTGCCCGCATTCAACGGCGCCTCGGCGGCGCGCACCTTGGCGACGTAACTCTTGTACGCCTGCGCGTAGGCCGCGTCCTGGTAGCCGGTGAGGAAGTCCACGCGCCGGGCGACGCTCTCGTCGAGCGACGGCTTCTTGACGAATTCGATCACCTGCTGTGCCTGGAACAGCGCCTGCACCGACGGCAGGTCGTGGGCGCAGCGGCGGCCCCACTCGAAGGCCGCCTTGTTGTTGTCCACCTGCACCCCGTTGAGCTCCATCGCACGCATCAGCGAGGCCTGCGACAACGGCACGCGTCCCCGCTGCCACGCGTAGCCGAGCATCATCGGGTTGGTATAGATCGAGTCGCCGAGCAACTGCACGGCGGCCTGCTCGGCATCGAAGGCGCCGATGTGTCCGCGGCCCACCGCGCGCTCGAGCGCCGCTTCGCAGCCGGCCTCGGGAAACTGCCAATCCGGGTTCTTCACCACCGCGGCCGTGGGCGCGTTGTGGCTGTTCAGCGCCACGTAGGTCCGGCCCTCGTGCATCACGCCGAGCGTGCTCTTGCTCGACGCGACGATCGAGTCGCAGCCGATCACCAGGTCGGCCTTGGCAGTGTCGACCTTGGTGGTGTGGATCGCCTCCTGGCGGTTGGCGATCTGGACGTGGCTCCAGGTGGCGCCGCCCTTCTGCGCGAGGCCGCCGCTGTCCTGCGTGACGATGCCCTTGCCGTCCAGGTGCGCGGCCATGCCGAGCAATTGCCCGATCGTGATGACCCCCGTGCCGCCGACGCCGCCGACGACGATGCCCCAGGCGCTTTCGGCCACCGGCAACACCGGATCGGGGATCGCGGGCAGCGCCGCGAGGTCGCCGCGCTTCTCCTTCTTCGGCTTCTTCAGCGTGCCGCCCTCGATGGTGACGAAGCTCGGGCAGAAGCCCTTGACGCAGGAGAAGTCCTTGTTGCAGGTGCTCTGGTTGATGCGCCGCTTGCGGCCGAACTCGGTCTCGACCGGCTCCACGCTCAGGCAGTTGCTCTGCACCGAGCAGTCGCCGCAGCCCTCGCACACGGCCTCGTTGATGACCACCGTCTTGGTCGGCGTGGCCATCGTGCCGCGCTTGCGCCGGCGCCGCTTTTCGGTGGCGCAGGTCTGGTCGTAGATCAGGCAGGTGCAGCCCGCCACCTCGCGCAATTCGCGCTGCACCGCGTCGAGTTCGTCGCGGTGGCGCACCGTCACCCCCGGCGCGAGGCCGGTGACACCCTGGTATTTCTCGGGCTCGTCGGTGACGATGACGATCTGACGGGCGCCCTCGGCGTCGAGCTCGCGCGTCATCTCGGGCACACGCAGCGTGCCGTCGATCGGCTGGCCGCCGGTCATCGCCACCGCGTCGTTGAAGAGGATCTTGTAGGTGATGTTGACACCCGCGGCGATGCTCTGGCGCACCGCGAGCAGGCCCGAGTGGTAATAGGTGCCGTCGCCGAGATTGGCAAACAGGTGCTTGTCGGTCGTGAACGGCGCCTGCCCGACCCAGCTCACACCCTCGCCGCCCATCTGGCTGAAGGTCACGGTGCTGCGGTCCATCCACACCGCCATGAAGTGGCAGCCGATGCCGGCCACGGCGCGCGAGCCCTCGGGCACCCGCGTGCTGGTGTTGTGGGGGCAGCCGCTGCAGAACCACGGCTGGCGGTCGATGCCGGTGGCATTCAGCGTCGCGAGCGATCGCTCCTTGGCGTCGATGACGGCCAACCGCGCGTCCATGCGCGCGGCGATGTCGCTGCCGGCCGGGGCCAGGCCCATCTTCTTCAGCCGCTTGGCGATCGCCTGCGCGACGATGGCCGGTGTCAAGTCGGCCTTGGCGCGCAGCAGCCAGTTCTGGCTCGGATTCGGCATGCTCCATTCGCCGCCGCTGACGTCACCGCCGGGTTCGTCGAACTTGCCCAGCACGTGCGGGCGCACGTCGGCGCGCCAGTTGTAGAGCTCTTCCTTCAGCTGGTATTCGATGACCTGGCGCTTCTCCTCGACCACCAGGATCTCCTGCAGGCCTTGCGCGAAGTCGCGTGTGATCGTCGCCTCGAGCGGCCACACCACGTTGACCTTGTGCACACGGATGCCGAGCGCGCGGCAGGTGTCGTCGTCCAGGCCCAGGTCGGCCAGCGCCTGGCGCGTGTCGTTGTAGGCCTTGCCGCTGGCGATCAGGCCGAAGCGGTCGTTCGGGCCGTCGATCACGTTGTGGTTGAGCTTATTGGCACGCACGTAGGCCAGCGCGGCGTACCACTTGTAGTCCATCAGGCGCGCTTCCTGGTCGAGCGCGCCGTCGGGCCAGCGCATGTGCAGGCCGCCGGGGGGCATGACGAAGTCCTCGGGCAGCACGATCTTCACGCGCTGCGGGTCGACCGAGACGCTGGACGACGACTCCACCACCTCCTGGATCGTCTTCATGCCCGACCACACGCCGGCGAAGCGGCTCATCGCAAAGGCGTGCAGCCCCATGTCGAGGATGTCCTGCACGTTGGACGGAAAGAACACCGGCGTGCCGCAGGCCTTGAAGATGTGATCGCTCTGATGCGCGGCCGTGCTGCTCTTGGCCACATGGTCGTCGCCCGCGACGGCGATCACGCCGCCATGCCTGGACGTGCCGGCCATGTTGGCGTGCTTGAAGACGTCGGAGCAGCGGTCCACGCCCGGGCCCTTGCCGTACCAGATGCCGAAGACACCATCGAACTTGCGGCTCTGCGGGTACAGGTCGAGCATCTGCGTGCCCCACACCGCCGTGGCGGCGAGTTCCTCGTTGACCCCCGGCTGGAATACGACGTTCTGCGCCGACAGGTGTTTCTTGGCCTGCCACAACGCCTGGTCGTAGGCGCCGAGCGGGCTGCCCCGGTAACCGCTGACGAAGCCGGCCGTGTTGAGCCCGGCGGCCGCGTCGCGCACACGCTGCAGCATCGGCAGCCGCACGAGCGCCTGCACGCCGCTCATGAAGGCGCGGCCACTCTCGAGCGCGTACTTGTCGTCGAGCGTGACGCTCTCGAGTGCCTTGCGGACGTCGGCAGGCAGGGGCGCGTTCATCGGCGGGCTCCGGGGGTGTTGGGGGGTACGGGAAGTGTAGAACCGCGTTCCCGAACATGTCTTTTCGTTCGATGCCCGAAAATGGATACTCTGCGCAACGTTCTTGCTTCAGATCGCCCAGTGGATATGGAATGACGCCAAGGAAGCCGAATTCAGGGAAACCCCGGCCTCGCAACGCGGAGGCCCCGGCGGATGCCGAAGACCCGCCGCACGGGGCCGCGCTCGACCGCTACGACCTCGCCATCCTGCGCGAGTTGCAGGCCGACGCACGGCTGTCGAACATCGAGCTCGCGTCGCGCATCGGCCTGTCGGCAGCCCCGACGTGGCGGCGTGTGCGCTGGCTCGAGGAGCAGGGCTACATCACCGGCTACCGCGCCGTGCTCGACCGGCGCCGGATCGGCCTGGGCGTGCTCGCGTTCGTGCGGCTCGATGCCGAGCGCAACACCGGGCGTGCCACGCGCGAACTCGAGGATGCGATCCGCAAGCTGCCCGAGGTGATCGCCTGCCACTACATCAGCGGCGCCGGCACGTTCGAATTGCAGGTGATGGCGACCGACCTGGACGCGTTCTCGCGGCTGTCGATCGAGACGCTGCTGAACCTGCCGCACGTGAAGGACCTGCACACCAGCTTCTCGCTCGGCGAAGTCAAGGCCGGCGGTGCGTTGCCACTCGGCCACCTCATGCCGTTGCCGGGGCGCGGCTGAAAGCGCGCGCCGATGTGGTCATCCGGACACCGCGCCACCCACTCGAATCGGGGAGCGGCGCGGCAGCGGCACGCGATTGCGCTACCCTCACGGCCGCAATCCGATCTCACCCCACGATCACCCTGATGGCCCCGCGATGCGCCGCCTGAGCGATGCGCTGCTCACCACCGACCCCGCCCAGCGCCTGCGCCTGGCGCAATCCGGGTTGGCGATGGTGCTCATGGGCGCTGGCGTCGTGGCCATGCACTACGCGGTCTATGTGGGTTTGGCGCCGTCCGGTCCGGTGGCCTGGTGGACAGCGCTGTCCCTCGGCGGCATGGTCGTGGCGTACACGCTGATCCGCACCGGGTGGTCGCGCCGCTTCGAAGACGCGGCCCTCGCGCTCGCGCAGATGCTGTATGCGATCACCTGCGGCGCGGCCGCCTACGCACTGGTGGGCGCCGCGCGGGGCGGGGTGTTCCCGATCGTGATGGTGATCCTGATGTTCGGCATGTTTGCCGCGACACCGCGCCAGATGTTCTGGGTGAGCGTGTATGCCGTGGCGCTGTTCGGTGCCGTGATGGCGCTGATGGCCTGGCGCCGGCCGGAGGTCTATCGCCCGGTGGTCGAGGCCGGCCACTTCATCATGGTGGCGACGATGATGCCCGCGGTGTCGATCCTGGCCGGGCGCCTGAGCGAGATGCGCCAGCGCATGCGCCAGCAGCGCGTCGACCTCAAACATGCGATGTCGCGCATCCAGGACCTGGCCACGCGGGATGCCCTCACCGGCCTGATCAACCGCCGTCACATGGAAGAACTGCTCGAGCAGGAGCGCCAGCGCAGCGTGCGTTCGGGGCATCCGTTCTGCGTCGCGGTGATCGACATCGACCGCTTCAAGCCCTTGAACGCGCAGTACACCCGCAGCGCCGGCGACGAGGTGCTGTGTGCGCTGTCGCGCGAAGCGCTCGCCGTGATCCGCCTGTCGGACCGCCTGTCGCGCTGGGGCGGTCAGAAGTTCGTGCTGCTGATGCCGGAGACCCGCGCGTCGCTCGGCCGCGGCGGCGTGGACAGGTTGCGCGAGCGTGTCGAGGCGATGTCGGTCCGTGCAGCCGGCGTCGAGTTGCATGTCACGCTGTCGGTGGGCCTGGCCGAGCACCGCGCGGGCGAGACCGTCGCCCAGGCCCTCGAGCGCGCCGACCAGGCCCTGTACGAAGCCAAGGCGCAGGGCCGCAACCGGGTCGTGTCGGCCTGACGGATTTGCCGGCCCCGCGCGTCGGCGCGGCGCACGCTCACCCGGCCGGTGGCGAACCCGTTACCGCCGCCGCCGGCACCAACCCGCGCGGCCAAAGCGCCCACGCCCGCAGCGGGTGTTTCATGCGCGACGCCTGGGCCTGGGCCGCATCGCCCCAGCCCCAGAAGTAGTCGATGCGTACGGCGCCGGTGATGGCGCCACCGGTGTCCTGCGCCATCACCAACCGACGCAGCGGCGTGCCGGCGAGCGGCTCGGTCGTCGACAGCCACATCGGCGTGCCATAGGGCACGGCACCGGGATCGACGGCCACCGAGCGCCCGGGCGTCAGCGGCACGCCCTGCGCCCCGCGTGGCCCGACCGAGGCATCCGCCAGCGGTTCGGCGCGGAAATAGACGACACGCGGGTTCGACCACAGCAACTCCGACAGACGCTGCGGGTTCTGCAGCGCCCACGCGCGCAGCGCGGGCCATGACGCGGCGTCCGGGCGCAGTTCGCCCTGTTCGATGAGCCAACGCCCGGGCGAGCGGTAAGGTTGCCCATTGTGGCCGGCGAAGGCCACGCGCACGGCCTGCACACGGCCGTCGGGTTCGGTCAGGTGCAGGCGTCCGGAGCCCTGGATCTGCAGGATCATCAGGTCGATCGGGTCTTCGATCCAGGCGATCTCGCGCCCGCGCAGCACGGCCTGCGCCGCCGGCAGGGTGTCGATCTCCTGGCGCGACCAATGCGGCCGGCGTGTGGCCAGATCGGCCGGCGGCGCGTGCAACGCCGTGCGAAAGGCGCCGCGTGGTGTGCGCGAGGCCTCGATCGTCGGTTCGAAATAACCCGTCGCCAGACCGTCGGCCCGTCCGTCGGCGGCCTCCACGCGCCAGGGCTGCAGCCAGCGCATGAGCCACTCGCGCGCCGCTGCGTCGTCCGCGGGCGGCGGCAACTGGACCTGCGCACAGAACTGTGCCCAGCCGACTGCCGGGCGGCGGCACGACTGGCGCAGGGCAGGCCAGAGTTCGAGCGTGCGGTCATTGGTCCATCCCGGCAAGGCCGACCAGTCATCGGCCACCCAGCGGGCGGCCGCGGCCTGCGAGGCCGGGTTCACTGGCGCGGCCGGCGACCCGGGCACCGGCCCAGGGCCGCCGGCGCAAGCCGCCAGTGTCAGTGCACTGGCGGCGGTCACGGCCCCGCGACAGGATCGCCGTGACAATGCGCGGATGTGGCTGATCATCGTCGAGGCCTTCATTGCGCTGGCCGTGCTGCTCTTCGTCGTCTGGTGGACCATGTTCCATGGTCGCCGCAAGGGCGAGCCGCCCGCCCAAGGCGACGACGATCCACGCCACTGAGCCTGATCACGCGGCGGGCTGCACGATGACGGTGGACCGCTGGGCATCGCGCCGCAGCCCGAGCGCCATGACCACACAGCTCAGCAACACCACCAGGATCAACGCGCCGGTCTTGAACTCCGCCGGCACGATGCCCGGCGGCAGGCTGTAGAACAGCAGCACCGTGATCAGGCCGCGCGGCGCGGCCCACAGCAGCGGGCGGGTGTGGCGCACGCCCACCGCGCGCAACGCCAGCCAGCGCAGCACGAAGATCGCCGCCACCACGCTGCCCGCCAGCGCCCAGGTCATGCCATCGATCAGCGACATCACGTCGGTGCTGTAGCCCAGCACGAGGAAGAACCACGTGCGCGCCAGGAACGTCGCCTCGGCCGTGAGGTGCTTCAGCTTGTCGAGCTCGGCGTTGTAGTGCCGGCTGTGCAGCTTGTCGAACCATCGCACCCGGCCGATCAGGTGCGGGTTGTTCAACATCAGCCCGAGGACCAGCACGATCATCAGCGGCGACAGGTTCAGCGCCTTGGCCGCGCCGTAGATCAGGATCAGCGCAAAGATCAGCGGAATGAACTTGACGTGGCCCTCGAGGTGCCCGACGAGCCAGTACATGCCCAGGCCGATGAGGCTGCCGATCAGCAGCACCGCCAGCCCGCCGCCAAAGAAGTTGGCCGAGAACCCGCTGCCGGTGGCCACCGCGACCGACGCGGCGTTGAACAGCATCACCCCGAGGATGTCGGACCACGAACTTTCGTAGATGACGAACTCGCGGTCCTCCTTGGCCATCGTGTCGGCGCTCGGGATCGCGACGGCGCTGCTGATCACGCCGAACGGGATGGCCATCAACGCGGCCGTGCTCCACTCGAGATCGAACGCGAGGTGGAGTGCGCCCGCCACCGCGGCCGACGACAGCACCACACCCAGCGCGGCGGCGGAAAACGTGCGCAGCAGAAAGATGCGGCGGCCGGGCTTGAGGTCGAGATCGAGTGCCCCTTCGAGCACGATCAGGATCAGGCCGACGGTACCGAGCAGCGGCAGCAGGTCGGGCGACAGCTCGACGGTGACGCCGTAGAAGTCGGTCGCCTTGCGCAGGCCGAGCCCCGTCGCCAGAAGAAAGACGACGGCCGGGAACCGCAGCACCTTCGCGAGGTGCATATACCAGTACGACACCAGCACGGCGGCGCTGATGCCCATGAGCATCCATGACATGTCCAAATGAATCTCCAGGCGCGCGGTGCGTTCAGTGCAGCGCTTCGGGGTGTGCCAACACGAACAGTGGCACGGCGGCATCGAAAGGATGCGCGTCTTCCGTCATGCAGAAAAAGGTGCCATGCATCGTGCCTTGCGGCGTGTCGATGCGGGTCCAGCTCGTGTACTCGAACTCCTCCCCCGGCTTCAAAAGCGGCTGATGTCCCACCACGGCCAGACCACGAACTTCTTCGGTACGGCCGTCGGCATTGGCGATGACCCAGTGGCGTGCGACGAGCTGCGCCGCCACGTCGCCGGTGTTCTTGATCGACACCGTATACGCGAAGGCGTACGGGCCGTCGGGCGGCTGCGACTGCTCGGGCAGGTATTGCACGCGCACCGTACTCGTGAACTCGGGATGGGCCATGGGCCGCATTCTAGGGAGGGCGGCTGCCTACAATTCCCTGATGCCGACATTCCGCATCGCCCCGTCCATCCTCTCGGCCGACTTTGCCCGCCTGGGCGAGGAGGTGCGCAGCGTCATCGCGGCCGGCGCCGACTGGATCCACTTCGACGTGATGGACAACCATTACGTGCCG
>JAHECD010000037.1 GCA_024641945.1 Rubrivivax sp.
GCAGGCCGGGCGGCAGCGCCGCGGGCATACGCCAGGGGCGCCGGCTCGCGATGATGAAGCCCCACTCGCCGAAGCTCGGCACATGTGCGTGGTACGGCGTGGTCGTCAGCCCCACCGCCTCCAGCGTGGCGGCCACGGTCCAGAAGCTGTGCCGCGCGACGAGCGGCGACGTGGTCTGCACGACGGCATAGCCGCTGGCCGCCAGGTGCTGCTCGAGCAGCGCGTAGAACGTGGTGGTGTAGAGCTTGCCGAGCATGAAATTGCTGGGGTCAGGGAAGTCGACGACGATCACGTCGAAGATCCCGGGCTGGCTCTCGAGCCAGCCGAAGGCGTCGGCGTTGATCACCTCGACCTTCGGCAACGACAGCGCGCCGGCATTCAGGGTGCGCAGCATCGGCTCCTGCACGAACAGGCGAGTCATGTGCGGGTCGAGTTCGACCAGCGTGACGTGCTCGACGCCGGGGTACTTGAGCACCTCGCGCAGCGCCAGCCCGTCGCCGCCGCCGAGGATGGCCACGCGCCGCGGCGCACCGTGCGCGGCCATCGCCGGGTGCACGAGCGACTCGTGATAACGGTACTCGTCGCGCGAGTCGAACTGCAGGTTGCCGTTGAGGAACAGGCGCACGCCGCCCGACGCGCCGGCCGTGACCACGACGCGCTGGTACGGGCTGCTTGCGGCATAGACGATGCGCTCGCCGTAGAAGCGGTCTTCCGCCCAGGTGGTCAGCCGGTCCGCGCCGATCGCCACGGCACACAGCGCCATGGCGACCAGCACGCACGCGACGGCATGGGCCCGCACGCGGCGCACCTCGGCACGAAAGAGCCACAACGCCCACGCCGCCACCGCGGCATTCATCAGCCCGAAGACGACGCCGGTGCGGATCAGCCCCAGGTGCGGCAGCAGCAGCAGCGGGAAGGCCAGCGCCACCGCCAGCGCGCCGAGGTAGTCGAAGGTGAGCACCTGGGAGACCAGCTCCGACAGCTGCCATCGCGCACGGAAATGCGATTTGAGGATGCGCATCACGAGCGGGATCTCGAGCCCCACGAGCACGCCCACGAGCAGCACCACCGCGTACAGCAGGACGCGGAAGGCTGCGGCCGCGCCGCTGGCGTCGTGCAGCAGGTTGTGCGCGACGAAGAGGCCGGCCGGCATCAGCCCGCCGACCAGCCCGACGAGCAGTTCGACACGCAGGAAGGTGGCGACGAGCTGGCGGTCGACATACCGGCTGACGAAGGAGCCCAGGCCCATCGCGAACAGGTAGACGCCGATGATGGTGCTGAACTGCAGCACCGAGTCGCCGAGCAGCCAGCTCGCCAGCGTGCCGGCCACCAGTTCGTACAACAGGCCGCAGGCGGCGACGACGAAGACCGACGCCAGCAGCGCGACCTCGGCCGGCGCGACGCGGGCCGGCCCGCCGCTCGCGCCGGCCGCGGGCGGTGCTTTGGCGGAACTAGCGGCCACGGCGGCCCGCGTAGGGCTTCATTTCAGCCATGCACCGACGCCGAGACGATGAGTCCGATCGCGATGCACATCGCCCCCACGACGATGGCCAGCGCGGTGTTGCGCTTCTCGACGATCTCGGCCCAGAGGTCGTACGGCGTGAGCTTGTCGATGACGACGAAACACAACCAGAAGATGCCCACGCCCATCAGCGCGAACAGCATCGAGCCGAAGAAGATGCCGGGTTTCAACCATTCGATGCCCATCATGGGGTGCTCCTTGTCGTTGCGCGATTGATCGTCATGCCGGGTTTCCCGCGGCCGCTGGAAAGCCCATCACTTGTGGCCCCCGCCACCGCCGAAGCCGCCGAACGAGCCGCCGCCGGTGCGGAAGCCGCCGCCCCCGACGCGGTTCGATGCCAGGCACTGCTGGTATTGGCTGCTCGTGGCGCCGAACGTATTGCGGATGTCGTCGCAGCCGTCACCGCTGCAGTCGTTCAGCACCGCGGCCAGCAGGATGAACAGGAAGACGCCGATGATGACCTTCTGCGTGAACGGCATGCCGCCGCCGCTGATCGGCGAGGCTTCGCGCGCGAGCGCGGCACGCTGGCCGGCCGGCAGCGAGAAGGCCGCCGCAACGACGGCCGCGTCGATCGTGCTGCCGGCCGACCAGGTGACCTCGTTGCCGGCCTGCTCGCGGTTCAGGCGCAGCGCGCCCGTCGCATAGTCGGTGTTGCGCGTGCGCTCGCCGCGCTGCAGCTTCCAGTAGAACTCGCCCAGCACGTAGCTGATCTGGCCGGTGTAGGTGTAGAGCTCGCGGTAGGTCTGGCCGCCCCAATTCGCGCTGCGGCCTTGCACCTGCGGCACGCCCGTGATCGGCGTGGCCCAGCTCCAGCCGTCCTCGGCGTCGACCAGGAAGCTGAAGCCGACGCCGCGCGAGTACAGCAGGTATTCGCGCCAGAAGACGATCTCGTCGTGCGGGTCGTCCGGCAGCTCGAAGCGTTCGACATAACCGACCACCTGCCACGGCTGCGGCGGCCCGCCGAGGACGAGCGTGCCGGCGGCGCCGAGGGGGATCTGCGGGCCCCCGCCTTCGGCGCGCGGCGTGTCCTGCGCGAAGTGCGCCAGATCGCCGCCGACGCCCTTGGAGACGTCGACAACGGCGTGGCACTGGTGGCACACGATCGACTGCGTCGTCTCCAGCTTGATCTCGATCGCCGCACCGCAGCTCGGGCATTCGACGCCACGCGCCTTGAGCGTCTTTTCGCTGACTTCGCGCAGGCCGGTCAGTGCGAGCTCGGACAGGGCCGCACTGCGGCCGACCGACCAGCGCACGAGCAGCGGATCGGCATAGTCGAGCGTGCCCACCTCGCCTTGCGTATTGCGCAAGTCGGCGAGCGTGAATTCGTCCTTCAGGTTCGGCGCATACGGCAACTCGCCCTGCGCGGCGCCGACCCGCGCCCGCGTGACGGAGGCCACCTGCCAGAGCCGCGCATCGATCGCCACGCCTTCGCCGGGCCGCAACGCGTCGGGCTGTGGCGGCAACGGCGGCGCCGGGGCGTCGAACGCCATGACGTAGCGGCCGTTGTCCTCCGACAGCCAGCCACTCTTGCCGCTGTCGAACAGCACGTGCCACTCGTTCCACGCACCGCCGGCGTATTGCAGCTGCAGCCGCCCGACCACGGTGAAGGCCGCCCCCTGCCAGCGCCCGGCGGCGCCGAGCTGCAGCGGCGAAAAGTCGTCGAACAACTCGGCGGACTCGCCGATGCGGCGCAGCGCGTCGCCATCACGCGCGAGCGTGCTGCGGCAGAAGCTGCAGACGGCGATCGGCGACGCCGCCGACGCAAACTCGACCGGCGCGCCGCAGTTCGGGCAGGCGGCGCGCCAGGCGCGCTGCGACGGGGTTTCGATGGCCACCGGTCAGGCGGACGGGCGGCGCACGGTCACGCGAGCTTCTTCAGCAGCTCGGCCTTCTTGGCGCTGAACTCCTCGTCGGTGAGGATGCCCTTGGCCTTCAGGTCGGCCAGCTTCTCGAGCGTGGACATCACCTCGTCGGGCTTCATCACCGACGCGGCGGCGGCGGCGGCCTGCGCGGCGGCCGCGGCGTTGCCACCCTGCAGCCCCTGCTGGAGGTTCTGCGCCAGCACCTGGCCGAGCGCGACGCCGGCGCCGAGGCCCATCGCATCGCCCGCGATGCCGCTGCCACCACCACCGGCGGTGCCTTCGGCGAATTTCGGAATCGCCTGCGCGGTCTGGTACTGCATGAACTTGCCCATGTCGTTGCCGACCATGCCCATGCCGATCTTCTGGTCGAGAATCTTCTGCAGTTCCTCGGGCAGCGAAACGTTCTGCACCGTCACGGCCTCTAGCGCGAGGCCGAGCTTGTCGAACTCGGGCGCGGTGGCCTCGCGCAGCAGCTTGGCAAACTCGACCTGGTTGGCCGCGAGGTCGAGGAACGGAATGCCGGCCGACGCCACCGCGTCGCTGATGTGCTGCAGCATGTACGCGCGCAGCTGGCCGTCGAGTTCGGCCACGGTGTAGCGGTCGCGCGTGCCTGAGATCTCGGTGTGGAACTTCTTCGGGTCGGCGATGCGGTAGGCGTAGTTGCCGAAGGCACGCAGCCGCACGGCGCCGAAATCCTTGTCGCGGATCGTCACCGGCTGCGTCGTGCCCCAGCGCTGGTCGATCTGCTGGCGCGTGCTGAAGAAATAGACGTCGCTCTTGAACGGGCTCTGGAACAGCTTGTCCCAGTTCTTCAGGTAGGTCAGCACCGGTAGCGTCTGCGTGGTGAGCTTGTACATGCCGGGGCCGAAGACGTCGGCCACCTTGCCTTCGTTGACGAAGACCGCCATCTGCGATTCGCGCACCGTGAGCGAGCCGCCGTACTGGATCTCGCGGTCGGCGACCGGGTAGCGCCAGGCCAGCGTGCCATCGGCGTCCTCGACCCACTCGAGGATGTCGATGAACTGTTTCTTGATGAAGTCCATGAGTGCCATGCCGAGGTCCCTTTCACCCGCCACCATCGCAGGTGCAGGGAATGATACGCGGCGGGCCCCAAAGAAAAAGCCCCGCAACGCGGGTGCGTGCGGGGCCTGCAGGTGCCTCTTGACGGGCTTGGATTTCAGCGACCGCCGCGGTCGCGGCGGGCGCGGCGCGTGTCTACTTGCGGCGCAGCTTCTGGATCGCGGCCAGTTGCGCGGCCATCGCGGCGAACTCGCTCTGCGCGGCGGCGAAATCGATGTCGCTCTTGGCGTTCTTCATGGCTTCTTCGGCCAGCTTCTTGGCTTCGGTCGCCTTGGCCTCGTCGAGATCCTTGCCGCGGATCGCCGTATCGGCCAGCACGGTGACCGTGCCGGGCTGGACCTCGAGGATGCCGCCGGCGACGAAGACGAACTCCTCCTCGCCGTTGTCGGCACGCTCGATGCGCACGGCGCCGGGTTTGATGCGGGTGATCAGCGGCGTGTGGCGCGGCAGGATGCCGAGTTCGCCGTTTTCGCCCGGCAGGGCGACAAACTTGGCCTCGCCGGAGAAGATGCTCTCCTCCGCCGAGACCACGTCGACGTGAATGGTGTGCGCCATGGCGATTCCTTACTGGATCTTCTTGGCTTTTTCGAACGCTTCGTCGATGGTGCCGACCATGTAGAAAGCCTGCTCGGGCAGGTGGTCGCACTCGCCGGCCACGATCATCTTGAAGCCGCGGATGGTTTCCTTCAGCGGCACGTACTTGCCGGGCGAGCCGGTGAAGACTTCGGCCACGTGGAACGGCTGCGACAGGAAACGCTGGATCTTGCGCGCGCGCGCCACGGCCAGCTTGTCTTCCGGCGACAGCTCGTCCATGCCCAGGATCGCGATGATGTCGCGCAGTTCCTTGTAGCGCTGCAGCGTGGCCTGCACGGCACGTGTGGTGCTGTAGTGCTCCTCGCCGACGACGTTCGGGTCGACCTGGCGGCTGTTGGAGTCCAGCGGGTCCACGGCGGGGTAGATGCCCAGCGATGCGATGTCGCGCGACAGCACGACGGTGGCGTCCAGGTGGGCGAAGGTCGTGGCCGGCGACGGGTCGGTCAGGTCGTCTGCAGGCACGTACACGGCCTGGATCGAGGTGATAGAGCCGACCTTGGTGGAGGTGATGCGCTCCTGCAGGCGGCCCATTTCCTCGGCCAGCGTCGGCTGGTAACCCACCGCGGAAGGCATGCGGCCGAGCAGCGCGGACACTTCGGTGCCGGCCAGCGTGTAGCGGTAGATGTTGTCGACGAAGAACAGCACGTCGCGGCCCTCGTCGCGGAACGACTCGGCGATCGTCAGGCCGGTCAGCGCCACGCGAAGACGGTTGCCCGGCGGCTCGTTCATCTGGCCGTAGACCATCGACACCTTCGACTCGCCCAGGTTCTCCAGGTTGACGACGCCCGAATCGGCCATCTCGTGATAGAAGTCGTTGCCCTCGCGGGTGCGCTCACCGACGCCGGCAAACACGGACAGGCCCGAGTGCGCCTTGGCGATGTTGTTGATGAGCTCCATCATGTTCACGGTCTTGCCGACGCCGGCGCCGCCGAACAGGCCGACCTTGCCGCCCTTGGCGAACGGGCAGATCAGGTCGATCACCTTGATGCCGGTTTCGAGCAGTTCCTGCGACGGGCTCAGCTCGTCGTAGCTCGGCGCCTTGCGGTGGATCGGCGCGGTCAGCGCATGGTCGACCGGCCCACGTTCGTCGATCGGGTTGCCCAGCACGTCCATGATGCGACCCAGCGTCGCCTTGCCCACGGGCACGGTGATGTTGGCGCCGGTGTTGCTGACCATCAGGCCACGGCGCAGGCCGTCGGACGAACCCAGCGCGATGGTGCGAACGATGCCGTCGCCCAGCTGCTGCTGGACTTCGAGCGTCAGTGCCGAGCCTTCGAGCTTGAGCGCGTCATACACACGCGGCATCTGGTCACGCGGGAACTCGACGTCGACGACGGCGCCGATGCACTGGACGATCTTGCCTTGTGCTTGAGTGTTGGCCATTTCTTGGATCCTTCAGACAGTATTCGTGGGGCGCGGGCTCAGCCGCTGATGGCGGCGGCGCCGCTGACGATTTCCGACAGCTCTTTCGTGATCGCGGCCTGGCGCGTCTTGTTGTAGACGAGCTTGAGTTCACCGATCAGCGTGCCGGCGTTGTCGGTGGCTGCCTTCATGGCGACCATGCGCGCCGACTGCTCCGACGCCATGTTCTCGGCCACGCCCTGGTAGACCAGCGCCTCGATGTAGCGGGTGAGCAGGTCGTCGATGACGCTCGGCGCATCCGGCTCGTAGATGTAGTCCCAGCCGTATTGCGCCTTCTCGGCGGCCGTCTGCTCCAGGCGCTCGGCCGACAGCGGCAGCAACTGCTCGATCGTCGATTCCTGCTTCATCGTATTGATGAACCGCGTGTAGCAGAGGTACACGGCGTCGAGCTTGCCTTCGGCAAATGCGTCGAGCATGACCTTCACCGGGCCGATCAGCTTGTCGAGCTGCGGCGCGTCGCCGAGCTGGATCGCGTGGCTGACCACGGTGGCGCCGATGCGGTTGAGGAATCCGAAGCCCTTGTTGCCGATCGCCACCGCCTGCACGTTGGCACCGCCGCCCTGCGCGTCCTTCATCTTGGTCGTGACGGCACGCAGGATGTTGGTGTTCAGGCCGCCGCACAGGCCCTTGTCGGTCGTGACGACGATGAAGCCGACCGACTTGGGCTTGTCGACCGCTCGCATGTAGGGCGAGCGGTATTCCGGATTCGCCTGCGCCAGATGCGCCGTGATGTTGCGGATCTTGTCCGCATAAGGGCGCGCCGAGCGCATGCGCTCTTGCGCCTTGCGCATCTTCGAGGCGGCGACCATCTCCATGGCCTTGGTGATCTTCTTGGTGTTCTCCACCGACTTGATCTTGCCGCGTATTTCCTTGCCGACTGCCATGATTTAACTAGCCCCCAAGCTCGCTGCGCTCGCTACCCCCCGAGGGGACCGTGTTTCGGACCGGGAGACCCGGATCCGAAACGCTCCTGGTTCGCGCGCCATGATGATCAGGCAAACGACTTCTTGAACGCGGTGATGGCGTTCGTCAGCTCTTCCTCGGCGCCCTTGTCCATGGCCTTGTCGTTCTCGAGCTTTGCCAGCAGCGCGGCATGGCTCGACTTCAGGTGCTGGTGCAGCCCGTGCTCGAACGACAGGACCTTCTTCACGTCGATGTCGTCGAGGTAGCCCTTGTTGACGGCGAACAGCGTGGCGCCCATCAGGCTGATCGGCAGCGGGCTGTACTGCGGCTGCTTCAGCAGCTCGGTCACGCGCGCACCACGGTCGAGCTGCTTGCGCGTCGCGGCGTCGAGGTCGGAGGCGAACTGCGCGAACGCGGCCAGCTCGCGGTACTGCGCGAGGTCGGTACGGATGCCGCCCGACAAGCTCTTGATCAGCTTCGTCTGCGCCGCGCCGCCGACGCGCGACACCGAGATGCCGGCGTTGATGGCGGGGCGGATGCCGGCGTTGAAGAGCGAGGTCTCCAGGAAGATCTGGCCGTCGGTGATCGAGATCACGTTCGTCGGCACGAAGGCGGACACGTCGCCGGCCTGCGTCTCGATGATCGGCAACGCCGTCAGCGAGCCGGTCTTGCCCTTGACTTCGCCCTTGGTGAAGGCTTCGACGTAGTCGGCGTTCACACGTGCGGCACGCTCGAGCAGGCGCGAGTGCAGGTAGAAGACGTCGCCGGGATACGCTTCGCGGCCCGGGGGACGGCGCAGGAGCAGCGAGACCTGGCGGTAGGCGACGGCCTGCTTGGACAGGTCGTCATAGATGATCAGCGCGTCCTGCCCGCGGTCGCGGAAATACTCGCCCATCGTGCAGCCGGAATAGGCCGATACGTACTGCATCGCGGCCGACTCGGAGGCCGAGGCCGCCACGACGATGGTGTAGTCCATCGCGCCGTTGGCTTCGAGCGCACGCACCACGTTCTTGATCGACGACGCCTTCTGGCCGATGGCGACGTACACGCAGGTCATGTTCTGACCCTTCTGGTTGATGATCGTATCGATCGCCACCGCGGTCTTGCCGGTCTGGCGGTCGCCGATGATCAGTTCGCGCTGGCCACGGCCGACCGGCACCATCGAGTCGATGGATTTCAAACCCGTCTGCACCGGCTGGTCCACGCTCTTGCGCGCGATCACGCCCGGGGCGACCTTCTCGATCACGTCCGTCATCTTGGCGTTGATCGGGCCCTTGCCGTCGATGGGTTGGCCCAGGGCGTTGACGACACGGCCGATCAGTTCGGGGCCGACCGGCACTTCGAGAATGCGGCCCGTGCACTTGACGGTGTCGCCCTCGGAGATGTGTTCGTACTCGCCCAGGATCACCGCGCCCACCGAGTCGCGCTCGAGGTTCAGGGCGAGGCCGAAGGTGGGCTGGCCGCTGGCGGTGGCGGGGAACTCCAGCATTTCGCCGGCCATCACGTCGGACAGGCCATGCACACGCACGATGCCGTCGGTGACGGACACGACGGTGCCCTGGTTCTTGATGTCCGCCGAAGCCGCCAGGCCCTCGATGCGGCTCTTGATCAGCTCGGAAATTTCTGCGGGATTGAGTTGCATCTTGATCTCCTGACAACGCTCACGCCGTGAGCGCCGCTTTCATCTGTTCCAGACGGGCCTTCACCGAGGTGTCGAGCACCTCGTCGCCGACCACCACGCGGATGCCGCCGATCAGCTCGGGCCGGACCTCCACGCTTGCATTGAGCTTGCGCGCGAATCGCCGTTCGAGCGATGTCACCACCTCGGCCAGTTGCGCCGCGTCGATCGGGTACGCGCTCTCCACGAGAGCGTCCGACACGCCGGATTGCGAGTTCACGAGGGCATGGAACTGCGCCGCGATTTCCGGCAGTGCGGCCAGACGGCCGTTCTCGAGCAACGCGTGCAGAAAGTTCTGCGCCGCCGGGCCGAGGACCACGCCCTTGCGCGCCAGCACGTCGCTCATCACGTTGAAGACGAGTTCGCTGCCGACCTTGGGGTTGTCGGCAAACTGGCGCAGCCGCTCGTCGCCGGCGACGCTGGCAAGCGAGGACACCTCACCGGCCAGGCTCGCGGCGCTGGCGCCCGCTGACTTGAACAAGGCCTCGGCGTAGGGCCGCGCGATGGTGGCGATCTCGGCCATGGCTTACAGCTCGGTCTTCAGGCGGCCCAGCAACTCGGCATGCACGCCGGCGTTGACTTCGCGCTTGAGGATCTGCTCGGCGCCCTTGACGGCCAGCGCGGCGACCTGCTCACGCAGGGTCTCGCGGGCCTTCACGGCTTCCTGTTCGGCTTCGGCACGGGCCTGCGCGACGATCTTGGCGCCCTCTTCGGACGCGCGGCCCTTGGCCTCTTCGATCATCTGCTGCGCCAGCCGCTCGGCGTCGGCCAGGCGCTTGGCGGCGTCGTTGCGCGCAGCGCCGAGTTGTTGCTCGACACGCTGGTTGGCCGCAGCCAGGTCCGCCTTGGCCTTGTCGGCCGCAGACAGTCCGTCGGCGATCTTCTTCGCACGCTCGTCGAGCGCGGCCGCGATCGGCGGCCAGACAAAATGCATCGTGAACCAGACCAGGATCGCGAAGACGATCATCTGGACGATGAGGGTGGCGTTGATGCTCACGGTAGTGACCTCGTCATGGGGTGCCCGGGGCAGAGCGGCTCATGCAGCGCTGCCCGACGACAAACTCGACCGAAGGATTACTTCGGCAGGTTGGCGATCTGGCCCAGGAACGGGTTGGCCGTGGCAAACCACAGGGCGATACCCGTGCCGATGATGAACGCAGCGTCGATCAGGCCGGCGAGCAGGAACATCTTGGTCTGCAGTTCGCCCATCAGTTCCGGTTGGCGTGCTGCGGACTCGAGGTACTTGCTGCCCATGATGCCGATGCCGATGCAGGCGCCGATGGCGCCCAGACCGATGATCAGGCCGGCGGCGAGGGCGACAAAGCTGATGACTTCCATTTTTTTGCTCCAGGTCGAAAGGTTGGGTGAGAAACGGGAAAAGCGGAATCGTTGAACGCCGCGGGATTGCGAAATCAGTGCGAGTCGTGGGCCTGCCCCACGTAGACGAGCGTCAACATCATGAACACGAACGCCTGCAGCGTGATGATCAGGATGTGGAAGATGGCCCACACGCTGCCGGCGATGACGTGCCCGATGGCCAGGCCGATGCCGGTGGCCGACAGCGACCAGGCGCCGCCCATCAGCGCGATCAGCATGAAGATCAGTTCGCCGGCGTACATGTTGCCGAACAGTCGCATGCCGTGCGACACCGTCTTGGCAATGAACTCGATGAGCTGCATCGCAAGATTGACGGGGGCGAGGTACCACTTGGCGCCAAACGGCGCCGACAGCAGTTCGTGAACCCAGCCGCCGATGCCCTTGATCTTGACGTTGTAGACGAGGCAGACGAGCAGCACCGAGACCGACAGCCCCATCGTCACCGACAGGTCGGCGGTGGGCACGACACGAAGGTACGACTCGTGGCTGCCGGTGGCCTTCTGCCACAACCAGGGCAGGAGGTCGACAGGCAGCAGGTCCATCGCATTGAGCAGGAAGATCCAGACGAAGACCGTCAGGGCCAGCGGCGCCACGAGCTTGCGGCTCTTGGCGTTGTGCACGATGCCCTTGGCCTGCGAGTCGACCATCTCGACCAGCACCTCGACGGCGGCCTGGAAGCGGCCCGGCGCACCCGAGGTGGCCTTGGACGCGGCGCGCCAGAGAAAGAAGCAACCGACCACGCCGACCAGGATTGCCCAGAAGATGGAGTCGAGGTTGAAGACCGAAAAGTCGACGACGCCATGCTGCGGCTTGTTCTGCAGGTGGTGCAGGTGGTGGACGATGTACTCGCCCGCCGTGGGCGCATGCTCTGCGGCTTGACCTTCAACTGCTGTCATGTCGATTGCTCGTCCGGTTCTTGTCTCTTCGACCGCCCGCGCCACAGCAGCGCGATCCAGTACACCTTGATGCACAGCACCAGGGCCGCCAGCAATGCCGGCCAGCTCAAGGGCTGCACGAGTCTCGGCGCGAGCATCAGCATCGCCACCGAAACGCCTATTTTCATCATCTCCCACAACATGAAGCTGACGGCACTCGTGCCGGGCGACAGGCTGGAGGCTCGGCTCGTCATGCCCCGCGCCATCAAGGCCCCGGGCACCACTGCGACCGCCGCGCCATACAACGCGGACAGCCCCACCGAAAACTCACCCCAGAAAAGCCACACGAGTGCGGCCACCGAGACGCCGACCACCGACTGAACCAAGACGACTCTCCACGGTGATACGGGAGGCTCCTTGGTGCGCAGGGCCTGCGCCTCCTGCCGGGTCAACGCCTTGAAGGGCGCTTCACCACCATCGTCGTCATCGCGATCCCATGGGTCTGAAGGCAGAGGCCGGACTGACATGGGTAGACGCAAACGAGGCTGCAGAGGGCAAAACCACGCGATTATAAGTGTAAAGCCCTGTGTCGAACCTCAGCCTGCAGCACCTGCCAACATCGAGCACCGATGAAGACACCCCTTCGCAACCTGATGCCGTTGCTGGTCGTGACGCTGGCCGCGTGTGTCACGCCGTCCAACCCGTACTACCAGGCCGACAAGCCCCACCATCGCCCCGGCGGATTCCAGAACAACTACATCGACTTCGAGCCCAAGGGGATGCGCAAGCTGCTGCAATGGCAGTGGGACGCCGTCAGCAACGGCCTGCCACGCCCGCCGCAGACACCCACGCCGAGCGTGCACGCCGATCTGAGGTTCATCAAGGCGAATGCCTTGGCCGGCCATGCCATGGAACCCGCCGTCACCTGGATCGGTCACGCCACGATGCTGGCCCAGTTCGGGGGTCTGAACCTGATCACCGACCCGATCTTCTCGGAGCGCGCTTCGCCGGTTTCATTCACGGGGCCGAAGCGCGCGCAGCCGCCGGGGCTGGCGCTGTCCGACCTGCCGCGGATCGACGTCGTGCTGGTGTCGCACAACCACTACGATCACCTTGACGAGACCTCGGTCAAGGCGCTGAACGCTCAGCCCGGCGGGCCGCCGCTGTTCATCGTGCCGCTCGGCTTGAAGACCTGGCTCGCCGATGCGGGCATCACCCATGCCGTCGAACTCGACTGGTGGCAATCTCACCGCATCGCGGCGCCGGGTGGGCCGGTGGACATCGTCTTGACCCCCGTGCAGCACTGGTCCGGGCGCACCCTCGCCGACCGCCTCGACACGCTGTGGGGCGGGTTCGCTGTCTTCGCGCCGGACTTCCATCTCTTCTATTCGGGCGACACCGGCTATTCGAAGGACTTTGCCGATATCCACAGCCGGTTTGCCGACCGGCAACCGCAGGGCGGATTCGACCTCGCGCTGCTGCCGATAGGCGCGTACGAGCCGCGCTGGTTCATGAAGGAACAGCACGTCAACCCGACGGAAGCCGTGCAGATTCACAGGGACCTGCGCGCGCGGCGCTCGGCCGGTCTGCACTGGGGCACGTTCAATCTCACCGATGAATCTCTCGACACGCCTCCCGCAGCCTTGGCCCGCGCACGCCGCGAGGCGGCCGTGCCGGACGATGAGTTCTTCGTCCTCGCGATCGGCGAGACCCGGCGCCTGCCGCGCCGGCCTCCGACATGACGCGAATGCGCCGACACGCGGAACCACAGGCATCCCGCGCACTCACAATCCAGGCCATGCACCGTCGCCTGTTGCCCATTGCCCTGCTGACCATTGCGGCCACGTCCACCCCCGTCTTCGCTGAACCCGCGGTCGTCGTCACCGACCAGGTGCGCGCCGAATTGCTGGCCCACTCGCCAGACGGCATCCAGCCCGGCAAGCCGATGTGGCTGGCCCTGCGCCTGACGCACCAGCCGCAATGGCACACCTACTGGAAGAACCCTGGCGATTCCGGCCTGCCGACCACGCTGACCTGGACGCTGCCGCCCAACGTGACGGCCGGAGAGATCGAATGGCCGACCCCCAAACCGCTGCCGGTGGGCCCGCTGGTCAATTTCGGCTACGACGGCGTGCTGATGCTGCCGGTGCCCCTCAAGGTGGCAGAGGGCTTCAATGCAGAGTCGCTCGACGTCAAGCTGCATGCCGAATGGCTCGTCTGCAAGGACGTATGCATCCCGGAGTCGGGCGATTTCGCGCTTCAGGTGCCGTCCAGGGCCGCCACGGCGGCCCATGGAGCCGACTTCGCGGCAGCCAAGGCATCCGCCCCGGTGCCGCTGGAAACCGCACAGGCCACGGCCGATCTGCAGGACGGCGCGCTCGCCGTCAGGGTGGCCGGACTGCCTGTGGCCTGGCAGGGCAAGGCCTTGACGTTCATGCCCGAGACAGCAGGTGTGATCGACAACGCCGCGAAGCCCGCGGCGCAATGGAAGGACGCTGTCTGGGAGGCCCGGGTTGCGCTTTCGCCCCAGCGCAGCGAGAGCCCGCCGCGCATGCCCGTGGTGCTGGTCGCCGATGGCGCAGCCGCCGGCGTGCAGGTGAATATGGCCATCAACGGCACGTGGCCCGCGCTCGCCTCGGCCGTGGGCGCGGCGGAAACCGCAGCCGCTCCGGCGGCGCTGGCACCGCCTCAGGCTCCGGCGCCCGCGTCGGACCTCGGCCTGGCCGCGGCAGTGCTGCTCGCGCTCGTCGGCGGGGCCCTGCTGAACCTGATGCCCTGCGTCTTCCCGATTCTGTCGCTGAAGGTGCTCGGCTTTGCGACCCACGCCCAGGACCGACGCGCGCTGCTGACCGGTGGCCTGGCCTATACGGTGGGTGTCGTTGCAAGCTTCGTGGGACTTGCCGGCGTGCTGATCGCATTGCGTGCCGGTGGCGAGCAGCTCGGTTGGGGATTCCAGCTGCAGTCCCCCGTCTTCGTCGCGGTGCTGGCCGCGCTGTTCACGCTCATCGGCCTCAACCTGGCAGGTGTGTTTGCGTTCGGCTCGGTCCTGCCGTCGTCGTGGGCAGCGGCGCGGGCGCGCCACCCGCTCGTCGATTCGGCGCTCACAGGCGTGCTCGCCGTGGCGGTGGCCTCGCCGTGCACCGCGCCATTCATGGGTGCGTCGCTCGGCCTGGCGGCCACGCTGCCGCCGGTGCAGGCGCTGACGATCTTCGGCGCCATCGGCGCCGGGATGGCGCTGCCGTACCTTCTGGCCAGCGCCTGGCCTCCGATCGCACGCGCGCTGCCCCGTCCGGGCGTCTGGATGTCGCATTTCAAATCGCTGATGGCATTTCCGATGTTTGCCACCGTGGTCTGGCTTGTCTGGGTGCTGGGCCAGCAGGTCGGCATCGACGGCGCCGCGGCATTGCTCGGCACGCTCGTGGCGCTGGCCTTCGCGGCCTGGGCGCTCGGCTCACCGGCGCTGGGCCGACGCGCGCGCGTCGGGTTCGGTGCACTGTCCGTCGCCCTGCTCGGCGCGGCGCTGCTGTGGGCACTGCCCACGCTGCGCCACGACGCCGTGGCCGCAGCGGGCGCACCCGCTGCAGACGCCCGCTGGCAGCCGTGGTCGCCGCTGCGCGTGCAGGAGGCCCTGGCACAAGGCCGACCGGTCTTCGTCGATTTCACCGCGGCATGGTGCGTGACCTGCCAGTACAACAAACGCACCGTGCTTGCCGATCCGGAGGTGCTGGCCGCGCTCGATGCCAAGCGGGTGCTCATGTTGCGCGCTGACTGGACCCGGCGCGACGCGGCCATCACCGCCGAGCTCGCGCGACTCGGTCGCAACGGCGTTCCGGTCTACGCGCTGTATTCCCCTGGCACGACAGGGCCACGCCTTTTGAGCGAAATTCTGTCGGTGCGCGAAGTGCGCGACAGCGTCGGAGCATTGCCATGAAGCCTCTCGTCGTCCCCGCCCTGCTGGCCGCCATCCTCGGTACGGCCGCCGCAGCCGCCAGTGCAGCGGCCGCCATCGGCCAGCCTGCGCCCGCGTTCAGTGCCACCGACGCCGCCGGCAAGGCGGTCTCGCTGGCCGACTACAAGGGCCGGACGGTCGTGCTCGAGTGGGTCAACCCGGGCTGCCCGTACGTGCGCAAGCACTACGGCGCCGACAACATGCAGTCGACGCAGAAGGCCGCCGTCGACAAGGGTGTGGTCTGGCTGGCGATCAACTCGACCGCGCGCGACGCCACCGACTACCTCGAACCCTCGGCAATGGCCCACTGGATGAAGTCGCAGCGGGCGGCGGCCAGCGCCACGCTGATGGATTCGGGCGGCCAGATCGGCCGGGCGTACGGCGCGCGGACGACGCCCCACATGTACATCGTGAATGCCCAGGGTGTGCTCGTCTACGCCGGCGCGATCGACAGCAAGCCGAGCGCGAACCCGGCGGATATCAAGACCGCGACGAACCATGTGAACCAGGCACTCGGCGAGACGCTCGCCGGCAAGCCCGTGAGCGTGGCCGCCACGCAGCCCTACGGCTGCAGCGTCAAGTACTCCGGGCTGTAGGGCGGCGCTGCACAAGTCCCCGCGGCGCTGCCCGGAGTGCCAGGCTACGGCAGTGCCGCGTACTGCGCTGCCAACGCCCTGAAGTCCGAAACCGAAGCCGCGGCGTCGAAGCCCGGGCCGAGTTCCTCGGCCAGGATGTGCCCCACCGCGCCGGCCTGTCGGCCCGCCTCCTGCGCATCGAGAAACAACAGCCGGCAGCGCCGGGCCAGGACGTCTTCCACGCTGCGGGCCATCTCGGTGCGCGCGGCAAAGCGCACCATCGCCTCGCTCAGTCCCCCACGGCCCGATTCGGCGTCGTGCCAGAGCCAATGTTCCGTGCCTGGCAACCTGTGCAGTTCAGCGGCCTCGCTGCCGTACAGGTGCTCACCTGGCGGCTCGGACAGTGGACGACCCGGTGCCGCGCCGATCAGCGCCAGGCGCGTGGTCACCCCGGCGGCGCGGCGCGCAAGCAGGCCGTGCGCCATGCAGCGCTCGAGCACGTCCTCTGCCATCGCGCGGTAGGTCGTCCACTTGCCACCGGTCACCGTGACGAGGCCAGAGGCGGCGACCACCACCGTGTGCTCGCGCGAAATCGCCTTGGTGTCGCCGGCGTCGTCGTCGGCATGCCGCACGAGTGGACGCAGGCCGACCCACACCGACCGCACGTCGGCACGCGTTGGTGCCTTGGCCAGGTAGCGCCCGGCCTCGCGCAGGATGAAGTCGACCTCGGCGGCAAAGGGCGCCGGCTCGCGCACCACGTCGGCGCGCGGGGTATCGGTCGTTCCCAGGATCGTCTTGCCGAGCCAGGGCACGGCAAACAGCACGCGGCCGTCGCTCGTCCTGGGCACCATCAACCCGTGCGTGCCGGGCAGGAAGGCGCGGTCGACGACCAGATGCACGCCTTGGCTGGGCGCCACCATGCGCGGACGCGCCAGTGCGCTGGCGTCGCGGTCCATGTCACGCAGCGCGTCGACCCACACGCCGGTGGCGTTGACGACGCAGCGGGCATCGACGGCAAAGGTCTCGCCGCTCTCGCCGTCGCGCGCCACGAGGCCCGTCACGCGGCCGCCGCTGCGCCGCAGCGACACGACGGGCACGTGATTGATCACGAGCGCGCCGCGCGCGGCCGCCGTGCGCGCCAGCAGCACCGCCAGCCGTGCATCGTCGAACTGCCCGTCCCAGTATTTGACGCCGCCCACGAGGCCCTGGGAGCGCACCGTGGGCAAGAGTTCGACCGTGCGGCGCGCACTGAGCCACTCGGTATTGCCGATGCCATCACGCCCCGCGAGCGCGTCGTAGGCCGTCAGACCGGCACCGTAGTAGGCCGGCTCCCAGAAGCGGTAACCCGGCACGACGAACGCCAGGCGCTGCACCACCTGCGGCGCATTCGCGAGCAGCGCCGCGCGTTCGTGCAATGCCTCGCGCACGAGGCCGATGTCGCCCTGCGCCAGATAGCGGACACCGCCGTGCACGAGCTTGGTGGCCCGGGAGCTGGTGCCCTGGGCGAAGTCGTGCGACTCGAGCAGCAGCACCGAGAAACCGCGCACTGCAGCGTCGAGCGCAATGCCCAGGCCGGTGGCACCGCCACCGATCACCGCCAGGTCCCAGGTCTGCGGCTCGCGCAGGCGCGCCAGCCCCGCAACGCGCGAAGCTCTGGTGTTGGGCGGCGGTGGAGCGTTCATGGCGGTGCAACGTCCGGTGCCACCACGCCGCGGTAGGGCAGGCCTGCAGCCCCCATGCGCACCATCGTCATGCCCCGGTGCAGGGCCGGGCGACCGAGCCTAGACACGCGCAAAATTCACCGGCAGCCCCGGAACGTCGACCCTCAGCTGCAGCACGCGTCCGGACCAGGGCTCGCGGGCGACTTCTTCGGCCGGCCGTTTCTCGCGCGCCGTGGTGATGAACAGCGTGCGCAGGTCGGCGCCGCCAAAGCAAGGCATCGTTGGGCAGCGCACCGGCAAGTCGACCGACGACAGCAACTCGCCCGCCGGCGACAGGCGCAGCACACGCGCACCCTCGAACATGGCGACCCAGTAACAGCCCTCGGCGTCGACCGCGGCGCCGTCGGGACGGCCGCCATAGCCGGCCAGGGCCTGTCCGGCCTTTCGTGACTCGAACTGTGCAAAGGTTCGGCGTCGAGACAACGAGCCGTCGTGGCCGTCGAAATCGAACGCATAGACCGCGTGGGCCTTGGTGTCGCTCCAGTACATGGTTCGACCGTCCGGGCTGAAGGCGAGGCCGTTGCTGACGGTGATGCCATCGGCCCTGCGCAACAACACGCCGCCGTCGAAGCAATACAGCGCCGCCTTCGGCGGGTCGCGCGGCTCGAAGATCGTGCCGACCCAGAACCGGCCCTGCGGGTCGGCCTTGCCGTCGTTGAATCGCTCCTGCGCGGTGTCATAGGGCGCACGCGCCAGCGGCGACAGCCGTGCGGTCTCGGGGTGAAAGCGAAAGAGGCCGTCGCGCATGGCGAGCAGCAGGTCGCCGCCCGGCAACGGCGCACAGCTCGCGGGCTCCGCCGCGAAATCCCAATGTGCGTGAAGCCCGGTGGACGGCGAAAAGCGGTTCAGCCGCCGGCCCGGGATATCGCACCACCAGAGCTGCCCGGCATCGGGCTGCCACATCGGCGATTCGCCCAGCAGCGACGGCGAGACCGCGATCGGCGTGATATCGCCAAACATCGTCGTGCGGCCCGGCTCGCTCAGACGGCTGCGATTTCCAGCTTCATCCAGGCCTCGAACCGCTCGCCCGGCTGCAGCGTGCGCAGGCCATGGGCGGCCGGGTCGGCCATGTGGATGGCATTGCTCACGTGGCTCACCGGCTCGACGCAGTAGTAGTCCTTGGTCGGCGGCGTGAAGACCACCAGGTACGGCAGCGAGGAGGTCATGCGCACCGAGAGCTTCTCGTCGCGCAGCCGCGCCGCACCTTGCCAGCCCTCGAAGCAGTTGTCGTAATCGAGATGGGCCACGTCGGCATCGATGCCGGGTTGTGCCACCTTGCGGGTGGGCAGCTGCGTGGTGGCGTCGGAAATCCAGCGGTCGGTGAGTTCGATGTGCAGCCGGCTGCGAGTGCGCTTGGGGAAGTAGGGGTGCCAGCCCAGGCCCACGGGCGCCGGCTGGTCCGCCTTGTTCGTGATCGCCAACCCCACGTTCAACCCGGCCGGGGTCAGCGCAAACGCCTGCCGCACACTGAAGGCGAAAGGCCAGTCGCCGTCGCCGGGGTGTTCGAGCTGAAGGACAGCGTCGTCTTCACGCTGCGACTCGATCGTCCACGGCCGCTGCCATGCCATGCCGTGCACCGAGTGGGGGTTGCCCTCGTCGTAGTTCGGCTTGGTCGTGTACTCGCGGCCGAGCCAGCGAAAGTGCCGGTGTCCGAGGCGGTTGGAGTACGGCACGAGCGGGTAGCAGCCCGACACACGCGCCCGCTCGAGTAACCCCGGCTCGGTGCTGCGCATGACAGGACTATCGCCGCACCACAGGCCTGCAATGCAGGCGCCCAGGTCGGCACGCAAGGCGAGGCGGAGGTCGCCAGCGCGCAATTCGACAATGTTTGAGGTCATGGGCGGATCGTACCGCCCGCCCGCCGGTGCTCGGGGCAGGGCTTGTGCGCCCGCGCCACCCGCCGCTACGCCGTGGCCTCGGTCCGCGTGCCGTCGGACAGCGTATGCACCTGCGCCTGGCCCGGGCCCGTGCGCAGCATGCGGATCGCGTCGTTCGCGCCGCGCATCAGCAGGCCCATGTCCGACATGATCGCCATGAAGTCGAACCCGGCCGCGCGGTAGGTGGCCACGGCCTCGGGCGTGGCGCCGAGCGAGCCCACCGGCTTGCCGGCGGCATGGATGCGCCGCACGGCCTGCGACATCGCGTCGACCACGGCAGGATGCATCGGCTGGCCGAGGTGGCCCATGCTGGCCGACAGGTCGTTCGGGCCGACGAACAGCGCGTCGACGCCGGGCACCGCGGCAATCGCCTCGGCCTGCTCCAGCGCCTGGGCGCTTTCGAGCTGGACGATCACGGCGATGCCCTTGTCGGCCGTCGTCAGGTAGTCGCAATCGGTGCAGAAACGCGACGCGCGGCTCATCGTCGACAGGCCCCGCGTGCCCTGCGGCGGATAGCGCGTGGAGGCCACCGCCTGCGCCGCGTCGTTCGCGTTCTGGATGAACGGAAAGAGCAGCGTGGTCGCGCCGGCGTCGAGCACACGCTTGACGGTGACGGCGTCGTTCCAGGGCACACGCACGACCGGCACCATCTTCGTATTGCCCACGGCCTGCAGCATGTGCACGACGTCCATCATGTCGATCGGCGTGTGCTCCATGTCGACGAGGCCCCAGTCGAAGCCGGCGTGGCCCACCGCCTCGGCCACCAGCGGACTGGCCGACATCAGCCAGGTGCCAATGGGTGTGTTCTTGCTGGACAGGCGCAGCAGGTTGCGGAAGGGATTCATGGATGGCCTCCGTTCGGCAAGCGGGAATGCCACCCATTGTGCGCCGCAGAGCGCACGCTGCAGCGCCGACCTGCCGACGTGCCGATCCGCTGCGCGCCGGCCGTTCAGCGCCCGCGGCGGCGGACCGATGCCAGGCCGCCGAGACCGGCGAGCCCGCAGAGCATCAACGCCCAGGTTTGCGGTTCGGGGACCGCAGTCGGCTCGACGAACGTGGTGATCGGCGTCATCGTTCCGGTGAAGCCGCCGACGGCCGCAAACGTGAGGCCGGTGATGAAGGCGGTGGCATCGGCAGGGTCCAGCCCGGCCGACGTCTCGATGCCGCTGACGCGGAAGGCTCCCACGCCGCCGGCACCGAAGAAAAATTGCGAGCCGTGCGCCAGGCTCACGCTGTGCAGGCCCGCGGTGTCGCTGAAGTCCAGCGTAAACAGGCCGTCGCCGACGTTCGGCAGCAGCACCGATGCAAAGTTCGGCCCGCTGGCGCCGATCGCATAGTCGTAGCCCGTGGCGACGAGGGGATCGATGAAGGTGATGGAGTCCGGCCCGACCGCACCGATGCTGAAGTGGTAGACCCCGTCGGCGGCGATCGTCGGCAGCGCCACATCGCCCGGCACGGTGCCGGTGAGCGGACGGAAGGCGAAGAACGAATTCGACCGCGCGAGGATCTGCGCATTGTTGTTGCCGAACGGCAACCCGTCGCGGGTCTCGACCACCTGGAAATTGATCGTGTAGTTGCCGGCGGACGACAGCGCCAGGCCTGACGATAGCGTTGCGGGCAGCGTGTACGAGGTCGAACCCGGCGCGATAGCGACGGAATGGATGACGTCGGGCAACGCCGTGCCGGGCCGCAAGAGATTCTTGTCGTAGACGTTGATCCGGAATCCGTCGGGCACCAGCCCACCGGGAAGCTCCCACGAGATCGTCGGCGTCAAGCCGCCACCGGACAGCGTGACCGACTGGGCAAACGGAATCGCGGTCTCGGCGCCGGCGAGTGTCGGCGTGGCCACGGTGAGGCTTTCGGCGCCGCGCCGGAAGGTGAGGTCCCACGAGCCCAGGCGGCCGGCGTTGTAGCCCGTCGCGTTCGCGCAGAAATTCGGATTGACCGTCAAGGCACCGCAGGGTCCCGCCGGGCTCACGAAGCCCGTCGGGGCGTAGGTTGCGCCGACCGTCGCGCCGACCGAGCCGCCCGCGATATTGGCGCCGTACTGGATGCGCTCGCCGGCCCCGATGCCGACGTCGTTCGCCCCGCGCGAGTCGCGGAAGATGTTGAGTGTGCCGGGCACCAGCGATATCGCCTGGGCCTCGGCCAGCGCAGGCGCGAGCGCGACCAGCGCCAATGCAAAGCCAGCGAGCGGAAAGCGACGGATTGCGGGCATGGACGACTCCGGACAAGGGTGGGAATCGTGTTGTACGCCGTACAAACAAAGGCGCCATCCCCAAGACAGTGGACGGCGCCGGACCGCGCTGCTTCAACTCAATAGTGCGACGTTCCGCCGTCCAGATCGACCTTCAGGTAGTGCGCACCCGGGATCGGGTTGAAGTAATACGGCGGGATTTCCTCGAACCCGAGCGTTTCGTAGAGCCCCCGAGCCGCCTCCATGTCGTCCAGCGTATCGAGCAGCATCGACGAATAGCCGGCCTCGATGGCGCGGTCGATCAGCGCCTGCGCGATCACGCGCCCGAGACCGAAGCGGCGGAAGGCGCGCCGCACGTAGAGGCGCTTCATCTCGCAGGCATTCGGGTAGTCCACGTCGACCAGCGCACGCAAGCCGCCGCAGCCCGCCAGCTCGCCGTCCACGTAGGCCAGCAGCAGCACACCGGTCGGCCCCGCGTAGTCGCCCGGCAGGCCCGCCAACTCGTCCTCGAAATTCTGGAAACACAGATCCACACCGAGCTGCTGCGCATAGTCGCGGAAGATCGCGCGGGTGTCGTCCAGCGCCGCCATCGTTTGCGGCACGACGAGCTCGATCAGGGGCTGTGCCTCGCTCATCCGTCGCCGGCCGGCGGCCGCGGCGCAAGGGGCCTCAACATCACCCGCCGAGCCCCACGATGTAGGTGACCAGCGCGGCGCAGCCCGCGATCAACGCCACCGCGGCGGCCCGCGTCGCCACGTCGTCCCGCGACGGCGGCGTCGCCGCCGGCAGCAGCTTGTCGCCATGCAGCATCGGCCGAAGCAGGTCGTTCTTCTTGCGCCTGAGGTAGAAGACGATCGCCCCGATGTGCAGCGCGACCAGCGTGATGAGCCCGTACTGGCCCAGCGTCTTGTGCCAACTCGTGGCCGCGCTCGCTACCGTGCCGCTGACAAAGCGGTTGAGCGGACCGGTGTTGGCGATCTCGTCGTCGGCCACCAGGCCGGTGGCCACCTGCGCGGCCAGCAGGCCAAGCAGGGCCACTACCGAAAGCGCACCCAGCGGGTTATGCCCGACGTCGACCCATTCATCGGGAGCGTGTTCGCCGCGCAGGTAACGCCATGTGGCGCCGGGGCCGCGCACGAAAGTCCCGAATCGTGACCACCGGCCCCCGACGAAGCCCCACACCAGCCTGAACATGAGCAGGGCGAAGACCACGTAACCCAGCCGGAAATGCCATGCGGCCGCATTGCCCCCAATCTTGGCCGTGACCACCGAGCCCACGACACAGACGGCCAGCACCCAGTGGAACAGGCGCGTGGGCAAGTCCCACACACGCACCGGGCGGGCCTCCACCACCCGCCCGTCGTCGCGGGCACCGTCGGGAATTGCGCTCATGCCCGTACGATATCGCGAACCGTCGGCCGTCGCCGCCCGCTTCTACCGCGCCAGACCGGAGGGAATAAATCCTGCTTCCGCGGTGTTTACCGGGCAGCACGGCAGGCGGGCGCATGGGCACCGGCACGGCCGTGCACACTTTTCATCGAACCAATCCACAGGAGTCCTGAATGAACATGAACCGTCTTGCAACCTTCGTGCTGGCCGCGGCCGGCCTTGGCGTCGCCCTGCCGGCGTCGGCCCAGTTCGCGAAGCCCGAGGATGCGGTGAAGTACCGCAAGGCCGCCATGACCGTGATGGGCGCGCACTTCGGCCGCATCGGCGCGATGGCGCAGGGCAAGGCGCCCTTCGACGCTGCCACGGCGGCCTCCAACGCCGAAGTCGTCCTGACGATGTCCAAGCTGCCGTTCGTCGGGTTCGTCGACGGCACGTCGAGCACGGACAAGGGTGGCGCCAAGGCGGCGATCTGGACCGACCGCGCCAAGTTCGACGAAGGTGCGAAGAAGATGCAGGACGAGGTGGTCAAGCTCGCCGCCGCGTCCAAGACGGGCAGCCTCGACCAGCTCAAGGCCGCCGCGGGCGATGTCGGCAAGACCTGCAAGGGGTGCCACGACGATTTCCGCAACCAATAAGCCGCGCCGCGGCGCGAGCCGAACCATCCAGGGCCCGCATCGTCGGGCCCTTTTCTCTTGGCAACCACGGAGCACGGTGCAGCGCTACTGGAACGGCCAGAACCGGTCGCCGTCAAACGCCCGGCGGGGCGCAAAGTCGACACGCTGCCGCTCTACGATGCGCTCGCGCCAGATCCCGCCCGCAAGGCGCCCTTCGACCAGCTCGTAACCGAGCAGCGCAAAGATGCGGTCCCCGATGAAGATCGGCCGCGCGTTGCCGTACCAGTCCACGCAGCTGGCCTTGCAGGCATCGTCGACGGCACGCGAGGACGACGCCTGCAACGCGCCCAACGCCGCGAACCCGCCTTCGCGATGCCGCACGTACAAGACCGACGCCCCCGTGCCCGCCGCGTCCGCCCCGGGCCGCGCGGTACCGGTCTGAAGCAGGGGCAGGCCGAGCAGACCTTCGTCGGGGCCGGTGGGCCGGTAGAAGAAGCCATGTGTCCGGCTCTCGCCCTGGCGCGCCGCAGCTTGCACGTGGCGGCCGCCAAGTTCGGCATCACGGCGGCCCAGCCGGACCGCGGTCAGGTACAGGTCGGCGCCCTGCGGGCCGACCAGCAAGGCATGGGCGCCGAGTCCCTCGATGCGCTCGACGGCGTGGCCGGGGCTGAGCACCACGGGTCCGGAGTCACCCGCATACCGCAGCGCAAACGCGCGCGTTGCGGCGGCCGCGCCCCAAAGCAGCCAATCACCGACGAAGCGGTTCTGCAGCGCGCCCTCAGGCGCCGGCGGCAAGGCCCGATAGTGCTGCGGCCCGGCTGCGGCGGTGCCGTCACCGAACACGGACAACGGCACGCGCAAGAGCGCCATTGCACCGGCGCCGCCGCGTTCGCTGCCCCACATGCCCTCGCCCGGCCCGCTGCCGCGCAATAGCACGTTGAGTGCGCCACCGCCATCCTCCAGGAACGACATCTGGTCGACCGGCACGCCCGCTGTCTTGAGCGCTGTCGGCGCGGCCCCGTCCAACGGCAGCCGGAATACGGCCGAGCGCGGCCGCGGCCACACGGCCTCTGCCGCGCCCCACGGCTTGCGCCGCGCTGGCCGCTCCGCGGTCCATACGTACACCGAGCCTGTCGAGACATAGAAGACCCGCCCGGCGGGTCCGAGCACGGCCGTCGATTCGCATTGCAGGTCGGGGGTGGCGAGGTCGCATGAGGTCACGCTGTGCAGCGCGAGCGGCTGCGCGGGGTCGAAATCGTCGTCCGTGCGGTAGATGCGGGTGGCCGGCAGCAGTCGCCGGAAGTCGTCTTGCGTAGCCTTCCCATGCCAACGCCGCAACGCGGGCATCCAATCGGCCCCGTGGCGCTGCCAGGGCTGCAGCATTTGCGGCGTGTAGAAGACGAGCTTGCCATCGACCAGGCGGCTCGCGTAGTTGCGCGACGAGTAGTAGTCGAAGCTGCGCAGGTGCCAGGTGGCGCGGTAGGCCAGCGTGCCGTCGCCATGCAGGTCGAACAGGCCGATCTCGGTGCCACCACGGGCGTAGCTGTACCCCACCACCACCACGGTCGAACCCGATACCAGCAACTCGTCGTACCAGGCGCCTCGCGGGTCGGCACCCGGTGCGTAGGCCTCCACGGCCGATACCGGGGCGAGCCGATCGCCGCCCACACGCACCGTGAACAAGCGGCCGCGACGCAGGATCAGCAGGTGGTCGCCTGCACGCTTGACGATGCCCCCTTCGTCGACGCCGGCGGTCTGCACGTTGGTGATGCTTTCGTTCGCGCCGGCCACCCCTGGTGCCGGTGAAACAGCAGGCGCCGCCGCATCGGCGGCCTTGGCAACCATCGACGACTCGGTGGCGGGCAGGGCACTGCCCAGCGCACTCAGAGCGCCCCGCGCCTGCCGCGACGGCTGCTGGCTGCGCCAGCGATCGAGTGCGGCATTCAACTCGGCGTCGTTCGCATAGGCCCGCAGCGTCGAGCGTGGCGCGGCCTCGGACGCCGCCGCCGGACCCACCAGCGCAAATGACAGCGCGACCAGGGCCGCCCACTGCAGCCGACTCGAACGCGACGGGGTCAGGGGCGGACTCGCGCAAGGGTGAGCGATGGCAGGACGGGACATGGCAGGCTCCAATCGAAGTGGCGGCAAGAAGTTCGGATCGAACCCGTGATACGTCGCACCGGCTCGGGCGGGGTGAAAACCCGCCGCCGAAATTTCCACCCATCGCGTCACCCCATTCGCGCGCGCGCCACGTACAACGCCTGTGAGCCCGTCCATGAGGCAGACTCGATTCAGGATCCGTCATGCCCGCAATCGAAACCACCGACGACGAACTGATGGCCGCGTACGCACGCGGCGACGTGGCGGCGTTCGAGCGCCTGTACGAACGCCACCAGTCGGCGCTGTACCGCTTCGTGAGGCGCATGGTCGGGGTGGCCCTGGCCGCGCAGGCCGACGAGGTCTTCCAGGACACCTGGCTGCGCGTGGTGCACTCGCGCGACCGGTGGGCCCCGCAAGGCGCGACGTTCCGCACCTGGCTGTTCACGCTTGCGCACCACCGGGCGATCGACCTCCACCGGCGCAGCGGCCGCGAGGTCTCGATCGATGGCCACGACGACGATGGCGACGGACCTTGGCAGCCGGACGGCGCGGCGTGGCAACACTGGCCGGCGCCACCATCCAGCGAGCCCGACGGCGCCGAACTCGCCTTCTGGCGCCGTGCCGGCGAGCGCCTGCTCGATTGCCTGGAACAACTGCCGCTGCCGCAGCGCAGCGCATTTCTGCTGCATCACGACGACGGCCTGCCGCTGAACGACGTAGCGCGCGCCCTCGAGGTCGGTTTCGAGACCGCAAAAACAAGGCTTCGTTACGCCATGAGCAAACTGCGCACCTGCATGGGCGCGTACCTCGCGCCGGAGGCCCGATGAGTCCACCGCCCGACCCCTGGCTGCAAGGCGCGCTGCGCCATGCCCCCGATCGCGATACCGACGTTCCCGCCGCCGTGCGCGACACGATCCTGCGCGAAGCGCGGCGGCATGCCGCCGCCACGCCTGCAGCGCGCGGACGCTGGCGGCGCTGGTTCTCGGCCTGGAGCCAGCCACAGCGGCTCGGTTACTCCGGCGCTCTCGCAGCGGTGTGGGTGGCCGGCGTCTGGGGCCTGAACGGTCTCGACGAAGAAGCGCGCAAGACGCCGTTGCAAGACCGGCCCGCGGCGGCCGAGATCGCGCCCCGCCCTACCGTGGTGGATCGCATGGCCGATGCCGCCGACACGGCCGCCCAGCCGGCAGCGCCACCACCGGCCCCGAGGCCCTCGCCAAGCGTCGCAGCGCCGCCGCCTGCCGCCGAACCGCGTGCAAGTCGCTCGCCGGACGCTCGTGCGGCACTGCCGTCCCGTGTTGCGGCACCCGAAATGGCAGCCCCCGCCGCGCCGCCGCCGGCGGCGCCGCCGGCCCAAGCCTTGCGGCCGGGCCATGCCGAGCCATCGACACCTGCGGCGCCCGCACTTGCACCGGCGCGCGAAGAGGCGTCGATGAACGATGCCCATGTCGCGTCCACGACCGCACGGCCCGAGGTGGCGCCAGGAATGGCGCCGCCTGCATCCGGGCCCCCGGCATGGGGCAACGCCTCCGCAGTCCGGCAAGCTGCGCCGCTCCCATCGTCCGTGCTCGGCGCCACGACGCTCTCGAAAGTCTCGTTGGACCCGATGAGCATGCTTCTGCGCCGCCTGGATGGATCCGCGCATCCACGCTGGGCGACACCCGGTTACGACGGGCCTGATGGTGCTGTGCAACGGGCCTGGCTCGAGCGACTGCGCGGCGCGGCGGCGGGCCGTTGGGTGCCCGCGCGCGAGGCCCCACCGCAAGCGCCGGGCCTGAAGATCCTCGACGACCGGGGCACGATCGCCACCGTCTGGATCCTGCCGGCCGGCCAGGTGCGGCTCGACGCGGACAGCGGGTCCTGGCTCGCGCCACTGCGCGAGGCCACCATCGACGAACTCGAAAGCGCGCGCGCCCGCTGGTAATTGCCGACGGCGAGGACGCCCGATTGCGGGGGTCAGGTACACACGCACGTGCACCAAGTCACGCGCGCAATCGCCGTCGTCGTGCGCAGGCGGTTGCCGGCCTCATGCGGGCACGGCGGCAGGGAATAATCACGACACCGCCCATCAATTCCGCTTGCGAAGGCCCGCGCCCCACGCCAGAGAATGGTTCGATGTCCAGTTCCCTGATCGATTTCGAAGAAGACGTCGAGATTTCGACGCCAGCACGCAAGTCGCCGGGCACGGCGCTCGTCGTGGCCCAAACCGACCCCGTGCGCCCTCCGGGTCCTACACCCGTGGCTCCCTCCATGTCCAAGAACAGCCCGCCCGTTCCACCGATCAGACGACCCTTGCAGGCCCGGCCGAGGCCGCCGCAAGAGGTGCGGCGGCGCCTGTCTGCCCGCGCGCTGCTGCATGGGAGCCCGTTTGCATCGCGACCTGACCTACGCGGCCGCAGCGCCTCGCACATCGACAAGCGCACCGCAACGGTCGCCGTGCTGGCATCGGCGGCGGTGGTCCTCGGCGTGTTGGCTTGGCAGCAGCTGCGTCGGCCGAAGCCGATCGAGCTGCTGTCGAAAATCGTCAGCGTCGAGCCGGCTCGCGCAGCAAGAGGGGTGCCTCATGTGCCGCAGGCGCCGGCGCGCACGGTGCCGGCCGTGGCGCCGCTGACGGTTCAGATGGCCACCGGCGCGGCAGAGTCCGTACCGGCCGCCGCCACGCTGGCTGTGGCCAGTCACACCGGGACAGCAGCACCCCTGGCAGGGCCCCGACCGCGCTTGCGCCTCGATGCAGCCGCGTGGCCGGCGCGCGGCGCGGCAACCCCGAAAGCGCCCTGACGCTCGCGCCCCGCATCGGGGCGGCAGCTTCAGCCTGAGGCGGACCCGGCAAAGCCGAGCACGACCCTGCGGGTCATGGCGCTCTTCTTTTCGATCTTGGTGACGATGACGGGGCCGACCTCGGCCGTATTGGACACGTGCGTGCCGCCGCAGGGCTGCAGGTCCACACCGTCGATCTCGAGCACGCGCACACGACCCAACCCGCGCGGAGGCTGCACGCTCATGCTGCGCACGAGCTGCGGGTTGGCGTCCAGTTCGGCCTCGCTGATCCAGCGATGGCGCACCGCATGCCCCTCGGCCACGAGACGCGCAATGCCCGCGGTGAGGGCTTCCTTGTCGAGTGGCGCGGCCATGTGGAAATCCAGTCGCGCGTAGCCGGCCGTGATGCTGCAACCGTCCACCGGGTGCGGCACCAACGCACACAGCAGATGCGTCGCGGTGTGGAACCGCATGTGCGCTTGCCGCCGAGCGGCATCGATGCAGGCGATCACCGGCGTCCCCGGCACCAGCAGGGCCGCTTCGTCCGCAGACGCCAGCAAGTGCAGGATCTCCCCCGGTTGCGCGCCCTTTCGGGTGTCCGCCACCGCGAGTTCGCGTCCGTCGGCCAGCACCAGCACGCCGGCGTCGCCAGCCTGCCCCCCACCGAGCGGATAGAACACGGTGCGATCGAGCACGACACCTTGTTCGCCGCAAGACAGGACAACGGCCGGGCATTCCAGCAGGCGCGCATCTTCTCGAAAGAGTTCTTCGGTCATCGGGACTCCAGCGTCACATCGCCGCGCGGGGTGGACAAGGTAGCACGCAGCGAGGGGGGTCCCCCGTGCCGAATGTCGACACCCGGCAGCCGGAGCAGGCCCGCGACGTCGGCCCCCAGCCCGTCCAGCGTCAGACTTTGCAGGGTCACGCCTGACGCCGCCATCGTGTCGGCCGGGTGGCGGTCGCCCCACTGGATCAGCGTCGGCAACGCGCCACCCTGGTCGAGCGTGCCGTCGGACCGCACCAGGATCTGCCACGAGAGCAGGCCCTGCGGCGTGTCGCGTGAGGCCCGCAGCGGCTCGCCGGGCCGGAAACCCAAACGCCGGAGCACACCGCGATGCCCGTCGAGATTCGAGGTGCGTGCGACGAAATGGATCAGACGCGGACCGTCATCGCGCAGGCTCGCCCGAAGGGTCGGGTCATCGAGGCCGAACCAGCGTGCGCGGCCCGGGGGCGGCGCGCCTGGATCGACCGCAATGATCTCGAGGTAGGCGCGCGGGAAGGCCGCCGTCCCGATATTCAACAGCCGGTTGTGCGTACCCATCAGCGCATGCCGGCCGCCGGGTCCGGGCGAGACGCCCAGCGTAAGTTCGCACCACGCTGCGCCAGCCTCGAGGGTGTGCGCGGCGACGATCAGGTGATCGACCTCGATCGGATTCACAACCCGACCCGGCCCTCGATGCAACCTGCCACATCGCCACCGATCCAGACCGTGGCCCCCTCGCGCTGCACGTACACGCGCCCGGCGCGGCCGAGCGCGGTGCCTTGCGCGGCCACGTAAGAAGGCGGCAGCACGCCTGCCGACGTGAGCCACTGGGCAAGGCCGGCATTCAGGCTGCCGGTGACGGGATCCTCGTTGACGCCGTGCGTGGGCACGAAGGCCCGCACCTCGATCTGCGCCTCGCCCTCACAGGGTGCGAAAACGCCGACCTCGAGCTCGCCCATCGCTGCGAAGTCGGGCCTCAGCGCGAGCACCTCGTCGCGCGAACGCAGCATCACCGCCACCCAGCTCGGCCCGTTGACGAGCCATTGCGAGCCGACGATCGCCGCTCGCTCGATGCGCAGCGCGCCGGCGATGCGTGCCAGCGTGGCGTCGTCCGCTTCGCCACTGCGTCTGAGCGGCGGCGCCGCGAACGCGAGCCGGCCGTCGGCCTGCCGCACCGGCACCAGGCCGACGCCACACTGCTGCACCACCTGCCCCGCCGACTTCGGCACGCCGCCGGCGGCGAGCCACGCATGGCAGCTCCCCAGCGTGGGGTGGCCGGCAAACGGCAGCTCGCGGTCGGGCGTGAAGATGCGCACGCGGTAGTCGGCCGCCGGGTCGGTGGGCGGCAGCAGGAAGGTCGTCTCGGACAGGTGGGTCCAGCGCGCGAAGTCGGCCATGCGGTCGTCGCTCAGGCCATCGGCGTCGTGCACCACGGCGAGCGGGTTGCCCTTGAGCGCCACGGCCGTGAAGACGTCGAGTTGATGGAAGCGTCGGTTCATTGCAGCTGCTCCTTCAGCACCCGCGCCAGCGCCGAGATGCCGGTATCGATGAGCTCGGGCGCCACGGTGACGAAGCTCAGGCGCAGCGCATTCGCCTTCGGTGCGCGGCAATAGAACGGCGCGCCCGGCACGTAGGCCATGCCGGCCGCCACGGCCAGCGGAAGCATCGCCGTGGCATCGATCATCGGTGGGAGCTCGACCCAGAAGAACATGCCGCCGACGGGCGCATTCCAGTGGCAGCCCGGCGGCATGTGGCGCAGCAGCGCCGCCTGCATCGCGTCGCGCTGCGCCTTGTATCGCGCGCGGATCGTCGGCACGTGGTCGCGCAGGAAGCCGTCCTTGATGACCTCGTGCACGACACGCTGATTGAACCCCGGTGTGTGCAGATCGGCGGCCTGTTTGGCCTGCAGCAGCTTGGGATAAAGAAGCTTCGGCGCGATCACGTAGCCCAGCCGCAGACCTGGCGCGAGCACCTTCGAGAACGAACCAAGGTAGACCGCCTGGTCGCCTGCGCGCGCCGCCAGGGGTGGCGGCGGCGGCACGTCGAACCACAGGTCGCCGTAGGGATTGTCTTCGACGATGGGCAGGCCGATCGCCGCGGCACGGTCCACCAGCGCATCGCGCCGTGCCGCCGGAACGCAGCGGCCGCTCGGGTTCTGGAAATTGGGCAGCAGATAGACGAAGCGCGCGCCACGCGCAATGTCCAGGCCCTGCGGCAGCGGGCCGTCGTCGTCGCCGTCGATCGGCACGAATTCGGCCTCGTAAGGCGCGAAGGCCTGCAAGGCGCCGAGATAGGTGGGCTGTTCGACGGCCACGGCACTGCCGGGGTCGACGAGCACCTTGGCGACGAGGTCGAGCCCCTGCTGAGAGCCAGTGGTGATGAGCACCTGCGACGCGTCGGCATGCACGCCCCCCTGCGCCATCTCCGCCGCGACCCATTCGCGCAGCGGCGCGAAGCCTTCACTCGCGGCGTACTGCAGCGCTTCGCGCGGGTTGTCCCGCAAGACCTTTGCGGTGGCTTGCGCCATCGCCTCGACCGGAAAGGTATCGGCCGACGGCAGCCCACCGGCGAGCGAGATGATGCCCGGACGCTCGGTGATCTTGAGGATCTCGCGGATCGTCGAAGGATTGAGCCGTTCGGCACGGCGGGCCATCGTCCAGGTCATGTCGGGTTCTCGTTTTTCAGGGCGGGGGCACGCACCGGCATCCGTTTGCCGGCAAAGACCACGGCGACGACGGCCAGCGCAAACAGCACCGTGGCGGCGTCGAGCCGCTCGCCCAGCACCGGCACCGCGAGCAGCAACGCGACGAACGGCTGGATCAATTGCACCTGGCTCACGCGCATGACGCCTCCGAGCGCCAGGCCGCGGTACCAGGCGAAAAAACCGAGCCACATCGAAAACAGCATGACGTAGACGAAGCCACCCCAGGCGGCCGCACGCGCAGGTTGCGCCGGCCACGTGGCGGCGGTCGCCGGCAGCGTGAACGGCAGCGAAATCACGAGGACCCAGCAGATGGTCTGCGCCGCGGGGATGTCCGCGGAGACACGCGCACCGGCCACGTACCCCACCGACCCGAAGGTAACCGCCAGCAGCAGCAGACCGTCGGCCGCCGACAACCTCCCCCCGCCCTGCACGGCTGCAAAGGCAAGCACCAGCGCGCAGCCGACCGCGGCACAGGCCCAGAAGCCGGCAGACGCGCGCTGGCGCAGCAGCAACGCCGCAGCCATCGCAGTGCCCAGCGGCATCAACCCAGTGATCACGGCCGCATGCATCGATTCCACGTGACGCAGCGCGAATCCGAGGCAGAGCGGGAATCCGGCCACCGTGCCCAACGCGCACACCGCCAGCGCGCGCCAGTGACGCCGTTGCGGCCAGGCGGCACGCACCCACAACAACCAGCCGATGCTCAGCAATCCCGCCCCAGCGGCCCGCCCCGCGGTCACGAAGGCCGGAGGCAATTGCGGTGCGCCGGCATCGCCAACGGCCAAGCGCGTCATCGGCAAGGTCATCGCGAAGATGCAGACCCCGAGCAGACCGAGCCCAAATCCACGCTGCTCGCGCCGCCGCTCGGCGGCGCCCGGGGTCACCGCAGATGCCGCGCTGCCCACCGACGTCAATCTGGGAACGGCGGACGCGGTGGACACGGCAGAGGAGTCGGTGGCACTCATGCCGGCAGTCTAGACGTCGATGTCAATACAGCCACAGTACACTTTGCAGCACAGTAAACCTTCCTGTATCGGTCTCAGGACTGGTACAGACTTCGCTCGATGACCCCGATATGGACCCACTGACGCCCCGTTCGCTCACCCGTGGCGCGGGCCAGACGTTGACCGAACAACTGGCCCAGCGCTTTGCCAGCCAGATCGGCCAGCGCCTGCTGCGCGCCGGCACACGGTTGCCCTCGGTGCGCGACTGCGCACGGCGCCATCAGGTGAGTCCGGCCACCGTGGTCGGCGCCTACGACCTGCTGCAGGCGCAGGGGCTGGTCGAGGCGCGGCCCCAGCGAGGATTCTTCGTTCGTGGCAACAGCCCCGGGCCATCGAGCGCGAGCGCCGCACCGTCACGCAGCCAGGTGCCGCGCGGCGCTCCGGTGGACGCGACCGCTTTGATCCGAGGCATGTTCCGCCCCGCGTCGGCGCTGCCATCGCCCGGCGTCGGGACGCTGCCCGAGCCGTGGCTCGATGCCGCGTTGCTGCAACGCGCCTTGCGCCATGTGAGCGGCGCGGCGTCGGCGGGGGGGTGGCTGGGGTACGGCAACCCGGCGGGCGACGAAACCTTGCGCCTGGCGTTGACGCGGCGGCTCGCAGACCTCGGCGTACCCGCACAGGCCGAACAGATCGTCACCACCGTGGGCGCCACGCAGGGGCTCGACCTCGTATCGCGCACGTTGCTGCAGCCGGGCGACGCGGTCCTCGTGGACGAGCCGGGGTGGGCCATAGAGTTCGCGCGTCTGGCGCGGCTGGGGGTGCGCATCCTGCCGGTGCCGCGGGGCGCCCAGGGGCCCGACCTGGCGGTGATGGAAGCCCTGTGCCGCGAGCACCGGCCGCGGCTTTATGCCACGGTGTCGGTACTGCACAACCCGACCGGCGCGTCGCTCAGTGCGGCGTCGGCGCATCAAGTGCTGCGTCTGGCCGAGGCGAACGATTTCACGATCGTGGAAGACGACAGCTATGCCTGGTTCGCACCGCCGCACGCGTTTCGGCTTTCGTCGCTGGACGGGCTGCGGCGCACGGTACTCGTCTCGGGGTTCTCCAAGATCCTCACGCCGCAGTGGCGCGTCGGCTTCGTGGCCGCCGCGCCGGCACTGGCCGAGCGGATCGTCGACACCAAGCTGCTGTCGACGCTGACGAGCCCGGCCCCGCTCGAGCAGGCCGTGGCATGGTGCCTGGACAAGGGTCAGCTGCGGCGCCACGCCGAACGCATCGTCACCCGGCTCGACGCCGCGCGGGCGCGCTCCCAGCGGCTGGCCGAAGACGCGGGCTGCCGCTTCGCGAGCCCGCCGCAAGGGCTTTTCGGCTGGATCGATACGGGTGTGGACACCGACCGGCTCGCGCTGGCCATGCTCGACGAGGGCTGGCTGCTCGCGCCGGGCTCCCTCTTTCACGCTGTACGCCAGCCCAGTACGCTGATGCGCATCAATTTCGCGACGACGCAGGACGCGCGCTTCTGGCGCCGCCTGGCGGTTGCCCGCAGTCACATCTGAGGCCACTTCGGCACCGCGGCAGCGCAGTACCATTGCCGGCCAAAGCCTCAGCCGGATCGATGTTCGAATCGACACTCCCCGTCGGCGTTCCAGACCTGATGCGCGTGAGCGCATTCCGCCGCTATCTCGACGAAACCTGGCGCGACCGCGACACGGTCACGTCCTGCCTCTCGTCGCTGAGCCCGTCGCTCATGGTCGACCTCCAGCGCTTCGAGCAGAACGGCCGCCAGACCGAGGTGCTGGATGTACTGGCGGCTTGCGTGCGCCATGGCCGCAGCCTGTCGATCCACCTCGAGTGCGACGGCCGCGTGGTGCCGTTGACCATCTTTCCGGTCAAGCGGCTGGCGCACTGCCCGCTGCCGATGACGCAGTTCCTCCAGATGCGTCTCACCGACCTCACGGTGCTGCATGTCGAGCCGGGGTCGTTGTCGATCCCTGGAGACGATGGTTTTGCCGCCACCACCGATGCGTTGTCGCTCTTCGCGCCGCTCGGTACCCTGACATGGGAGCTCGCCTTGCGCGGACGGCGCGGCGACCTGCTGCCAGAAATCGCGGGCAACGCGGCGTACCGCATCCCGCCCGGGGTCGATCTGCGAGGGCTGCAGCTTTCGGGTTCGCTCGCCGCCGCGGTCCATCGGATGAAGCGGCAGACCACCAACCTGCGGGACATGACCACCTGGGCGGGGTTCGACCGCGAACGGGCGATGAGACTTCTGAATGCGCTCTATCTGCAGGCTGGGCTGATGGTCACGCGCACCCACCCTGCGGCCACCAACGACGGTTGGACACCGTAGGCAGGCCTTACGCCGTGGGCTGCGTGGTGCGCGCGGCGAGCGCCTCCCAGCGCTCCAGGCCGTCCATCAACTCCTGCTCGATCTGCGCAAAACGCGCGTTCAACTCGGCCGCACGCTGCGGCTCGCTGGCATAGAAGTCGGCGCTGGCCAGCCGATCGGCAATGGTCTTCTGCTCGGCCTCGAGGGCCTCGATGCGCGCTGGCAGTTCCTCCAGTTCGCGCGCTTCTCGGTAGCTCAGCTTGCGAACCGGCGCCGGTGGTGCGCCGCCCAGAGGCCGCGCGCCGAGGGACGACGGCGCGCTGGCGGCCGCCGGCGCGACACGCATGCGCTCGCGCTGTCGTCTCCAGTCCTCGTATCCGCCTTCATACTCGCGCCACAGTCCGGGCCGACCACCAAAGACCGGGTCGCCTTCCCAGGCCATCGTGCTCGTCACGACGTTGTCGAGAAAACGCCGGTCGTGGCTCACCAGGAAGACGGTGCCTGCATACCCCTGCAGCAGTTCCTCGAGCAGGTCGAGCGTCTCGATGTCGAGGTCGTTCGTGGGTTCGTCGAGCACGAGCACGTTGGCCGGTAGCGCGAACAGCCGTGCCAGTAGCAGCCGGTTGCGCTCGCCACCGGACAGTGTGCGCACGGGTGAGTTGGCACGCTGCGGCGCGAAGAGAAAATCGCCGAGGTAGCTCATCACGTGCTTGCGCTGGCCGGCGAACTCGACCCATTCGCTGCCCGGGCTGATGGTGTCGGCCAGCGTCGCCTCGAGGTCCAGCCCCGCGCGCATCTGGTCGAAATACGCCACCTGCAGCCGCGTGCCGCGTCGCACCGCACCCGACGTGGGCTCGAGTTCGCCCAGGATCAGCTTGAGCAGCGTGGTCTTGCCGGCGCCGTTGGGCCCTATCAGCCCGACCTTGTCGCCACGCAGGATGGTTGCGCTGAAGCCGTCGATGAGGACCTTGTCCCCATAGCGCATGCCCACGCCCTGCAATTCGGCCACGATCTTGCCCGGCGGCAACCCGGCGTCGAGCTCCAGGCGTACCTGCCCGAGCTGTTCGCGGCGAGCGGCGCGCTGCGCCCGCAGGGCCACGAGCCGCGCGACGCGGCCCACGCTGCGGGTGCGCCGCGCTTCGACGCCCTTGCGCACCCAGACCTCCTCTTGGGCGAGGAGTTTGTCGGCCCGCGCAGCCGCCTGCGCCTCGGCGTCGAGCTCGCGCGCCTTGGCGGCTTCGAACGCAGCGAAGTTACCGGGGTAGCTGCGAAGAAGCCCTCGATCCAGTTCGACGATGCGCGTGGCCACCGCATCGATGAAGGCACGGTCATGCGAGACCAGCACGAGCGCGCCGCGCCATTCGACGAGCAGCGTCTGGAGCCACTCGATGGCATCGATGTCGAGATGGTTCGTCGGTTCGTCGAGCAGCAGCACGTCGGGTGCGGCCACGAGTGCCTGCGCGAGCGCCACCCGCTTGCGCGTGCCTCCCGACAGCGACTCGACCGCAGCACCAGGGTCGAGGTGCAGACGTTGCAGCGTCTGCTCCACACGCTGCTCCCAGGTCCAGCCGTCGAGGGCCTCGAGCCGCGTCTGCAGCGCATCGAGGTCGTCGTCGGCCGCGTGCGCCTCGTAACGTGCCCGCAGCGCGCGCGCCTCGGCCACACCCTCCGCCACGGCATCGAAAACGCGGAGTCCGGGCTCGAAGGCTGGCTCCTGCGCCACATAGACACGGCGCAGACCGGTTTGAAGCTGCAACAGACCGTCGTCGAGCTTTTCGAGCCCGGCGAGGATCTTCAGCAGCGACGATTTGCCGGCGCCGTTGCGTCCGATCAGGCCCACGCGCTCGCCCCCTTCGAGCGCCAGGGCGGCGCCATCGAGCAGCGGCACATGGCCATAGGCAAGGTGGGCGTTGGACAGGGACATCAGGGCCATGAAGGCATTGTCCCCCGCCGTACCATCGTCCTGTCCGCCGCACACCAAGACCTGCCCCCTCGCCATGCTCGAACACCGCCCCTGGGTCCCGCACCGGTCCGAAGCTCTCGTTCAGTCGATCGCCGCGTCGGTTGGAACTGCCGACAGTGCCGCGATCGATCGCGACATCGCGCATCAGGTGGCCGCGAACCACCGAATCCACGACGTCGAAGGCATCAATCTCAACCCCGCCTCGAACGTGATGAATCCAAGGGCCGAGGCCTTGATGGCCTCGGGCCTCGGCACACGCGCCTCGCTGGGCTGGCCCGGCGACAAATACGAAACGGGGCTGCAGGCCATCGAAAGGATCGAGGTGATCGCGGCGGCGCTGGCCGCCGAGGTCTTTGATGCGCGATTCGCCGAGGTGCGCGTGGGGTCCGGCGCATTGGCCAACCTGTATGTCTTCATGGCCACCTGCCGGCCGGGCGACACGATCATCGCGCCGCCGGGCGAGATCGGCGGCCATGTGACGCACCATGCGGCCGGCGCGGCCGGGCTTTACGGCCTTCGCACGTTGCCCGCGCCGGTGCGTGCCGACGGCTACACGGTGGACGTGGACGCGCTGCGAACGCTGGCACACGATGCGCGCCCCAAGCTGATCACGCTCGGCGGCAGCCTGAACCTCTTTGCGCACCCGGTCGCCGCAGTGCGCGGCATCGCGGACGAAGTGGGTGCCACCCTGATGTTCGACGCTGCACACCTGTCCGGCATGATCGCCGGGCGTGTCTGGGCCAACCCTCTCGACGAAGGTGCGCAGGTGATGACGATGAGCACCTACAAGAGCCTGGGCGGGCCACCCGGCGGGCTCGTCGTCGGCAACGACGCCAAGCTCTTCGAACGCATCGACGCCATCGCCTACCCAGGGCTGACCGCCAATTTCGACGCCGGCAAGACCGCGGCGCTGGCCCTGGGGTTGCTCGACTGGAAGGATTTCGGTGGCTCGTATGCCCGTGCGATGCAGTCCACCGCACGGGCCCTGGCGGATGCGCTGGCCCGCGCGGATCTGCCCGTCTTCGCCCGTGAACGAGGCATGACGACATCCCATCAGTTCGCCATCGAGGCGGCACGCTGGGGTGGTGGCCAGGCAGCGGCGCGGCGACTCGAAAGCGCACGGCTCCTCGCATGCGGCATCGGACTGCCGATCGACGCGGTATCCGCAGACGTCAACGGGCTGCGCCTGGGCGTGCCCGAGATCGTGCGGCTCGGGTTCGAGGCCGGCGACATGGCCGAGTTGGGCGGATTGATCGCCCGCGCCCTGTTGTCGGACCCGCAATCGGTGGCTTCGGAAGTGACTTCGTTGCGTCAACGCTTCAGTGGCCTTCGCTACATGCGCGCATGACGTCACGATCGCCCCACCCGCCACCAGTGGCCGGGGACGTGCCGGCTATACTTTGAAGATATGCGTATTCGAGGCGCAAGCCACGGATTTTCGGGAGCCTCATGGCCCCCATGTCAGTGCTTCGCCAGAGCCTCATGAGTTCAAATCCCCGCCTGCCCCACCGCATTTCGCTGCGTGCAACCCTCATTGGCGCAGCACTCGTGGCGTCATCGTCCTGGGCTTGCGCACAACAGACTTCCGACCGCGAACTGGCGGCCATGCTCGCCGAGCAGCGATGGGGCGATGCCTTGACGCTGATCGACGCGCAGCTCAAGAGCAAGCCGAACGACACCCAGTTGCTCATGAACCGTGGCGCCGTGCTGTCCAGCATGAACCGTCCGACCGAAGCGCTGGCGGTCTTCCAGAAGGTCGCCGCGACGAACCCGCAATTGCCCGCGGCCTACAACAACATGGCCGTCATCCTGGCCGCCAGCGGCAAGTACGAAGAAGCGCGCGCCGCGCTCGAGAAGGCGATCCGCACGCACCCGAGTTATGCGACCGCCTACGAGAACCTCGGCGACCTGTATTCGTACATGGCCGGTGACGCCTATCGCAAGGCGCTTCAGTTCGACAAGAACCTGAAGACGGCCAAGCCGAAACTCGAAATGGTGAGCGAACTCACCGCGCTGGCGGGCGGCGTGGCGCCGCAAGCGGCCGCCTCCGCCGCCGCAGGCAAGGGTGGGGTGCAGG
>JAHECD010000038.1 GCA_024641945.1 Rubrivivax sp.
GACGTGCTGCGCCGCGCGGTACCGTTGCCCAACGAGGGGCGCCTGCGCTCCCTGGGCGGCCGCGAATCCTTCTGATCGAAAGCCTCCCGATGAAAAAAGTCCTGCTGCTGAACGGCCCCAATCTCAACCTGCTCGGCACGCGCGAGCCGGCCACCTACGGCTCGACCACGCTGGCCGACGTCGAGGCGATGTTCACGGCCGAGGCCGCCAGGCTCGGGCTGGCGGCGGAGTGTTTCCAGAGCAACCACGAAGGCGCACTGGTCGACAAGATCCACGAGACCGGCCGCGCTTTCGCGGCGGGCGAGTCGATCGGCGTCGTCTTCAACCCCGGCGCCTACACCCACACGTCGGTGGCGCTGCACGATGCGATCAAGGGTGTCGGCAACCTGCCGGTGATCGAGACGCACATCTCCAACGTGCACCAGCGCGAGGCCTTCCGCCACCACAGCTATATCTCGCCGGCCGCCGCGGGCATCGTGGTCGGCTTCGGCACCGATGGCTACCGCCTCGCGTTGCTGGGCTTGGCGCGCAAGGCGGGGCTGTAGGCGCTGGCGCTGTGCCATGCTGGCGCGCGATAGCTGCTAGGCGCCCCGGCTGCTGGATCGTCGAAAGGGGCCGGTCGAGAATGCACGATGCGCCCGTGAGGGCAGAACCAGGAGACGAGCCACCATGATCATCGACTGCCACGGCCACTACACCACCGCACCCAAGGCGCTGGAGAACTGGCGCAACGCGCAGATCGCCGGCATCAAGGACCCGTCGGTGATGCCGAAGGTTGCCGACCTGAAGATCAGCGACGACGAGTTGCGCGAGTCGATCGAGGCCAACCAGCTGCGCTTGATGAAGGAGCGCGGCTCCGACCTCACGATCTTCAGCCCGCGCGCCAGCTTCATGGCGCACCACATCGGCGACTTCCAGGTCAGCTCGACCTGGGCCGCAATCTGCAACGAGCTGTGCTATCGCGTCAGCCAGCTCTTCCCCGACCACTTCATTCCGGCCGCGATGTTGCCGCAGAGCCCGGGCGTCGATCCGGCGACGTGCATCCCCGAGATGGAGCGCTGCATCCGGGACTACGGCAACGTCGGCATCAATCTGAACCCGGACCCGTCCGGCGGCCACTGGACCAGCCCGCCGCTCACCGACCGTGTCTGGTACCCGATCTACGAGAAGATGGTCGAACACGACGTGCCAGCGATGATCCACGTCAGCACGAGCTGCAACGCGTGTTTCCACACCACCGGCGCGCATTACCTCAATGCCGACACGACGGCCTTCATGCAGTTGATCCAGGGCGACCTGTTCAAGGACTTCCCGACACTGCGGTTCATCATTCCGCATGGCGGCGGCGCGGTGCCCTACCACTGGGGGCGGTTCCGCGGCCTGGCGCAGGAAATGAAGAAGCCGCTGTTGAAGGAGCACCTGCTGAAGAACGTCGTCTTCGACACCTGCGTCTACCACCAGCCGGGCATCGACCTGCTGACCAAAGTGATCCCGGTCGACAACATCCTGTTCGCGAGCGAAATGATCGGCGCGGTGCGTGGCATCGACCCCGAGACCGGCCACTACTACGATGACACCAAACGCTATATCGAGGCCTCGACCATCGTCGTCGGCAGCGACCGCCACAAGGTCTACGAAGGCAACGCTCGGCGCGTCTTCCCGCGGCTCGACGCCGCCCTGAAGCAGAAGGGACAGTGATCATGTTCGAACTCGGCGTCGTCAAGCGCAATATCGTCCGGGCCGACCGCGTGGCGGTCGATCAACTCGCCAAGTTCGGTGCCTCCACCGTGCACGAGGCGATGGGCCGCGTCGGCCTGATGAAGACCTACATGCGTCCGATCTATGCGGGCGCCCGTGTCTCCGGCACGGCGGTCACCGTGCTGCTGCAGCCGGGTGACAACTGGATGCTGCACGTGGCGGCCGAGCAGATCCAGCCCGGCGACATCGTCGTCGCGGCCTGCACCACGGACAACACCGACGGCTTTTTCGGCGACCTGCTGGCGACCAGCTTCCGCGCGCGCGGCGCGGTGGGCCTCGTCATCGACGGCGGGTGTCGTGACATCAAGGACCTGACGGAGATGGGCTTCCCGGTCTGGAGCCGCGCGATCAGCTCCAAGGGCACGGTCAAGGCGACGCTGGGCTCGGTCAACATCCCGGTGGTGTGCGCGGGCATGGCGGTTCAGCCGGGCGACGCGATCGTCGCCGACGACGACGGCATCGTCGTCGTGCCCGCCGCGATGGCGCAGAAGGTGGCCGACGCCGCCGCGGCGCGCGAGGCGAACGAGAGCGACAAGCGCGCAAGACTGGCCGCCGGCGTGCTGGGGCTGGACATGTACAAGATGCGCGAGCCGCTCGAGAAGCTCGGCCTCAGGTACGTCGACTGACATGACCCCCGCCCGCGACGATTCCGCCGCCTGCAGCGCCCAGAGGCTGCGTCCGACACTTTGGCCGGACCCAAGTCGGTCGGGCTGCGTGACCCGTCATCGCGGCCGGCCATGCGCCGCTGGAGCGTGGGGTCGATGAAGATCGCCCTCATCGGCTACGGCGAGGTCGGGCGGATCCTCGCGGAAGACCTGCGTGCGCAGGATCTCGTCGTCACCGCCTGCGACCTCAAGCTGCGCAGCGAAGCCGGCGAACCGATGCGGGCGCATGGCCTCGAATACGGCGTCGCACTGGAAGCGTCGCACGCCAACGCGGTGCAGGGTGCGGGCCTCGTGATCTCGGCCGTCACCGCGAGCCAGGCCGTGCCGGTGGCGCAGGCCTGTGCGCCGGGCCTGTCCGCCGGAACCTTCTTCCTCGATTTCAATTCGGCCTCGCCGGGCGCCAAGATCCGTGCGGCGGAATTCGTCGACGGCGTTGGCGGCCGCTATGTCGAAGGCGCCGTGATGACATCGCTGCCGCCCTACCGCATCAAGGTGCCGCTGCTGCTCGGCGGGCCCGAGGCCGCCGCGCTTCAGCCCATGCTCGAGACGCTGGGCTTTTCGCCGCGCGTGGCGAGTGACAAGCTCGGCATCGCCTCGGCCACCAAGATGTGCCGCAGCGTGATGATCAAGGGCCTCGAGGCGATGGTGATCGAGAGCTTCACCACCGCGCGCGCCTACGGGGTCGAAGACGCGGTGATCGCCTCGCTCTACGAGACCTTTCCGGGCATCGACTGGGAGAAACAGGGCGCCTACTTCTTCCAGCGTGCGATCGAGCACGGCCGCCGGCGCAGCGAAGAAGTGCAGGAAGTGGCCAGGACCGTGCGTGAGGTCGGGCTGGTGCCGTGGTCCGCGCAGGGTACGGCCGAGCGCCAGGGCTGGGTCGCCGATCTGGCCGAGCGGGGCCTCTTCGGGCCGAAGTCGTCGAAGGCCTTTGCGCGCAGCGCCGACTGGCGCACCGAGGCCGACCGCATCCTTGTGCATGTGCAGGCGCAGGCCGACCCGGCGACGGCACCGAACAACCCAACGAAAGATTGCTGACATGGCCTTCGAAAAGACCCCCGGCTGGCTCGACTGGTATGCCAATCCGAGCAAGCCCCGTTTCCAGTTGCCGGCGGGCGCGGTCGACGCGCATTGCCATGTCTTCGGTCCGGGCGACCAGTTCCCGTTTGCGGCCGAGCGCAAATACACACCCTGCGATGCCTCGAAAGCGCAGCTGTTCGCGCTGCGCGACCACCTGGGCTTTGCGCGCAACGTGGTCGTGCAGGCCACCTGCCACGGCGCCGACAACCGCGCGATGGTCGATGCCTGCCGAGCGTCGGGTGGCAAGGCGCGTGGCGTGGCCACCGTCAAGCGCACTGTCACCGAACATGAACTGCAAGGCATGCATGCCAACGGCGTGCGCGGCGTGCGCTTCAATTTCGTCAAGCGGCTGGTCGACTTCACTCCCAAGGACGAGTTGATGGAGATCGCCTCGCGCATCGCGCCGTTCGGCTGGCACGTGGTGATCTATTTCGAGGCCGTGGACCTGCCGGAACTGTGGGACTTCTTCACCGCGCTGCCCACCACCGTGGTCGTGGACCACATGGGCCGGCCCGACGTGAGCAAGCCCGTCGACGGCCCCGAGTTCGAGCTTTTCATCAAGATGATGCGCGAGCACGACAACATCTGGAGCAAGGTGAGCTGCCCCGAGCGACTGAGCGTGAGCGGCCCGCCGGCACTGGACGGCGAGCAGGCGGCCTACCGCGACGTGGTGCCGTTCGCGCGCCGCATCGTCGAGACCTTTCCCGACCGCGTGTTGTGGGGCACCGACTGGCCGCACCCGAACCTGAAGAACCACATGCCCGACGACGGCCTGCTGGTGGACTTCATCCCGCACATCGCGACGACGCCGGAACTGCAACGCAAGCTGCTCGTGGACAACCCGATGCGCCTGTACTGGCCCGAGGAAACACGATGATCGGCCGCACTGCGGTCTTCTGGCCGGCGGCGGTGGCTGCCAGCGTGACGCTTCTGGCGGGCTGCGCCACGCCCACGGCCGCGTTGAACGCTGCCGACCCGAAGGCCGGCTGCGCCAGTCTCGCCGGCGCCAAGGTGCACGCCGCCGAGATCGGCCTGCCCAGCGGCACGGCCACCGTCGACAGCGCCACGCTGATGGCGGCCACGGCGCTGCAGGTGGCCGAGCGCGGCCCGACGCCGGCGTCGCTCATCACGCCGGCGGCGCCCGAGTTCTGCAAGGTGCTCGGCCAACTCGCGCCCATGGACCCCAAGGCCCCGGCGATCCAGTTCCAGGTGAATCTGCCTACCCATTGGAACGGGCGCTCGGTGCAGTACGGCGGCGGCGGCTTCAATGGCGTGCTGATCAACGCGCTGGGCCTGCTGCCGGCGGCGCGTTACGAGCAGGCGTCGCCGCTGGCGCAGGGTTTCGTCACCGTCGGCACCGACTCCGGCCATCAGAACCAGCCGGGCCAGCCGCCGCAGGTGTTTGCGCTGAATGACGAGGCGCTGCTCAACTTTTCGCACGCGTCGTACAAGAAGGTGCGCGACGTGTCGGTTGCCTTGATGAAGCGGGCCTACGGCCGCGCGCCCGCCAAGCTGTATTTCGCGGGCAGTTCCGAAGGTGGGCGCGAGGGCGTCACGATGGCGCAGCGCTACCCGGACGCCTTCGACGGCATCTTCAGCCGCGTGCCGGTGCTGCACTGGACCGGCCTGCAGCACGCGGGCCTGCGCGACGGCCTGGCGCTGGTGGGGGACGCGTGGATTTCGCCGGCCAAGGTCAAGCTCGTGGGCGACGCGGTGCTGGCAGCGTGCGATGCCGCCGATGGCCTGGCCGATGGCGTCGTATCCGACCCCGTGGGCTGCAAGGCGCGCTTCGACGTGGCCCGCCTTCAGTGCAAGGGTGCCGACGCCCCGGACTGCCTGACGGCCGCGCAGGTGGCGGCGGTGCGCACGCTGCACGCGCCGTTGCTGCTCGACGTCGGCCTCGCCAACGGCCTGACGCAGTACCCGGGCCGTGGCCCGAGCGGCGAGGCGCTGGCGTCTTTCGGCCCGACCGGCGGCTGGCAGGCGTGGTGGACCGGCACCGAGGCGCCGGCATTCCCGCCCAAGCCGAGCAACGGCATCGCGTGGTTCTACGGCGCTGGCGCGATCCAGTATTTCTATGCGCGCAACCCGGCGCAGGACCTGCGCACCTACCGGCCGCAGGACCACCTCGCGCGGGTGCGCGAGGTCTCGGCGCTGATGGACTCGACCAACCCCGACCTCTCGGCCTTCGCTGCGCGCGGCGGCAAGTGGATCCTGCTCGAGAACCTGGGCGACTATGCGCAGAGCCCGTACGCGGGGATCCAGTATTTCGAGTCGGTGCAGAAGCGGCTCGGGCGCGATCGCGTGGATTCGTTCGCGCGGCTGTACACGGCGCCGGGTGTCGACCACGTGGGCAGCGGCGGGCCGTCGAATGCGGATTTCCTGGGCGCGCTCGTCGCGTGGGTCGAACACGGACAAGCGCCGGCCGGCCTGCAACTGGTCGAGCAGGGCACCAAGGCGCCGTTTGCCGTGACACGCGCCCGCCCGTTGTGCGAGTGGCCGCACTGGCCGCGCTACAAGGGTGGCGATGCGGCGCAGGCGGCGAGCTTCGAATGTGTGAAATGAAGGGGATCTGATGGCACTCCACAAACCGTATACCGACGTGCCCGGCACGACCATCTTCGACGCGGAGCAGTCGCGCAAGGGCTACTGGCTGAACCAGTTCTGCATGAGCCTGATGAAAGCCGAGAACCGCACGCGCTTCAAGGCGGACGAGCGCGCCTACCTCGACGGGTGGGCGATGAGCGAGGAGCAGAAGCAGGCCGTGCTGGCGCGAGACCTGAACTGGTGCATCCGCCTGGGCGGCAACATCTATTTCCTGGCCAAGATCGGCGCCACCGACGGCAAGAGCTTCCAGCAGATGGCCGGCAGCATGACCGGCATGACCGAAGAGGAATACCGCGACATGATGATCAGGGGCGGCCGTTCGGCCGAAGGCAACCGCGTCGTCGGCGAGGGCGGTGACGCGCAGGCGCACCGCCAGCCGCAGGGCGCGGCGGGCCGCGCCCTGTCTGATGCCGACAAGGCGGGGAGGGCGTGACCATGGCGACGATCACCGCGTCCGTCTATACCTCGCACGTGCCGGCCATCGGTGCCGCGCTCGACCTCGGCAAGACCGCCGAGCCCTACTGGCAGCCGGTCTTCGCGGGCTACGACTTCTCCAAGCAGTGGATGAAGCAGCACAAGCCCGACGTCATCTTCCTCGTCTACAACGACCACGCCACGGCGTTCAGCCTGGAGATGATCCCGACCTTCGCGATCGGCACCGCGGCCGAATTCCAGCCCGCCGACGAGGGCTGGGGCCCGCGCCCGGTACCCAAGGTCATCGGCCACCCGGACCTCGCGTCGCACATCGCGCAGAGCGTGATCCAGGACGACTTCGACCTGACCATCGTCAACAAGATGGACGTCGACCACGGCCTGACGGTGCCGCTGAGCCTGATGTGCGGCGCGCAGGACCCGAAGACCGGCGCTTGGCCGTGCCCGGTGATCCCGTTCGCGGTGAACGTGGTGCAGTACCCGGTGCCGTCGGGCCGCCGCTGCTACCACCTCGGCAAGGCCATCCGCAAGGCCGTGGAGAGCTACGACGAGCCGCTGAACGTGCACATCTGGGGCACGGGCGGCATGAGCCACCAGTTGCAGGGCCCGCGTGCCGGCCTCATCAACCGCGAATGGGACAACCGGTTTCTCGACGACCTGATCGCCGACCCCGAGACGCTGTCGAACAAGCCGCACATCGAGTACGTGCGCGAGGCCGGCAGCGAGGGCATCGAGCTCGTGATGTGGCTCATTGCACGTGGCGCGATGAGCGACAAGCCGCCGAAGGTGGCGCACCGCTTCTATCACGTGCCCGCGAGCAACACGGCCGTCGGCCACCTGATCCTGGAGAACCAAGCATGACCATCAAAGTCGCCCTCGCCGGTGCCGGCGCGTTCGGCATCAAGCATCTCGACGCGATCAAGCTGATCGACGGCGTCGAGGTCGTCTCGCTCGTCAGCCGCGAGCTCGAGAAGACGAAGGAAGTGGCCAACAAGTACGGCATCGGCCACGTGACGACGAACCTCGACGACAGCCTCGCGCTGAAGGAGGTCGATGCCGTCATCCTGTGCACGCCGACGCAGATGCACGTCTCGCAGACGCTCGCCTGCCTGAAGTCGGGCAAGCACGTGCAGGTGGAGATTCCGCTGTGCGACGTGCTCGCCGGCGGCGAGGAGGTCGTCGCGCTGCAGAAGAAGACCGGGCTCGTGGCCATGTGCGGCCACACGCGCCGCTTCAATCCGAGCCACCAGTGGGTGCACGAGAGAATAGCTGCGGGCGAATTCAACATCCAGCAGATGGACGTGCAGACGTATTTCTTCCGCCGCACCAACATGAACGCACTCGGCCAGGCGCGCAGCTGGACCGACCACCTGCTGTGGCACCACGCGGCGCACACGGTCGACCTGTTCGCCTACCAGTGCGGCTCACCGATCGTGAAGGCGAATGCGGTGCAGGGGCCGATCCACCCGACGCTGGGCATCGCGATGGACATGTCGATCCAGCTCAAGGCGGCGAACGGCGCGATCTGCACGCTCAGCCTCAGCTTCAACAACGACGGGCCGCTGGGCACCTTCTTCCGCTATATCGGCGATACCGGCACCTACCTCGCGCGCTACGACGACCTGTTCAACGGCAAGGACGAGAAGATCGACGTGAGCAAGGTCGCCGTCTCGATGAACGGCATCGAGCTGCAGGACCGCGAATTCTTCGCCGCGATCAAGGAAGGCCGCGAGCCGAACGCCAGCGTGGCGAGCGTGCTGCCCTGTTACCAGGTGCTGCACCAGCTCGAACAGCAGCTCGGCGCAGGCTGAGCACGGTACGGCCGGGGCCCGGCAGCGCGGGGGTGCCGCGGCGCCGCCTATGATCCTGCCCATGGACCTCAGCCCTCTCATCGCGTGGACGCTCGTCTTGGTCAGCCTGCTGCTGCTGGCCGGCTACGAAGTCCGGGCGCACCGCATCGGCCAGCGCTCGCCCGAGAAGATGGCCCGTTATGCCCATGCACGGATCCGTGTCGAGTGGGTCCAGGCGCTGTCGGCGCAGCCGGGGTTCGAGATCGTGGCGGTGCAGGCATTGCGCAACTCGCTGATGTCGGCCACGATTTCCGCATCGACGTCGGCGCTGGCGGTCATGGGGGCGGTCAGTCTGGCCGGCACCACGCTGGCGACGAATCTGGGCCACTGGTCTGCGGGCAGTTCGCTGCACACGGTGCTGCAGGCGCTGCTGGTGTTGATGCTGTTTGCCTCGTATGTCTGCTCGGCCATGGCGATGCGCTATTTCGGCCACGTCAGCTTCGTGATGTCGATCCCGGTCGCGTCGCCGAGCCGCCAGCCGCTCAACGTGGTGGCCGCCGTGCATGTGCGGCGGGCGGGCCTGCTGTACAGCTGGGGGCTGCGGCTGTTTCTGATGGTGGCCTCCGTCGTGGCGGGCATCGTGCACCCGGCGGCGATGCTGCCGGTCACGCTGCTGCTGCTGGTGGCGCTTTATTACTTCGACCAGCCGGCCGAGGTCGAGGTCGATTGAGGCGCCGGCCTCCGGCAGTCGACACACGCGCCGCATGGTCTACCGATGGAGTCTTGACGATGCTGCAAGCCGCCCCCACCCGCCGAATCGGCCCCTTCAATGTGGCGCCCATCGGCCTGGGCTGCATGAACCTGAGCCACGCGTACGGCGCGCCACCACCGCCTGCCGCCGCCGAGACGTTGCTGCTGCAGGCGCTGGACCTGGGCGTCACGCTCTTCGACACGGCGGCGCTCTACGGATTCGGCGCCAACGAGACGCTCGTCGGCCGCGTGCTCAAGCCGCACCGCTCGAAGATCACGCTCGCCAGCAAGGGCGGCATGGCGGGTGTCACGTTTCCGGATGGCGTCAAGCGCGTGATCGACGGCCGTCCGGAGGCGATCCGCCGACACTGCGAGGACAGCCTGACGCGCCTGCAGACCGACGTGATCGACCTGTATTACCTGCACCGCTGGGACAAGCGCGTGCCGATCGAGGACAGCGTGGGCGCGATGTCGCGCCTGCTCGAGCAGGGCAAGGTGCGTGCACTCGGCCTGAGCGAGGTCTCGGCCGCGACGCTGCGGCGTGCGCATGCGGTGCATCCGATCGTGGCCGTGCAGACCGAATATTCGCTGTGGACCCGCAATCCCGAGATCGCCGTGCTCGACGCGTGCCGCGACATCGGCGCGGCGTTCGTGGCGTTCAGCCCGGTGGCGCGTGGCTTCCTCACGTCGTCACCGCCGGATGTGAAGGCGCTCGACGCGAAGGACATCCGGCGCACGATGCCGCGTTTCGAGCCCTCGGCCTGGGCCGCGAACCTGGGCCTGCTCGACGGTCTGGCGGCGATCGCCGACGAGGCCGGGTGCACGCCGGCGCAGGCCGCGCTCTCCTGGCTGCTCGACCGCGCCGACCACGTGGTGCCGATTCCCGGCACCACGAACCCCTCTCACTTGCGCGAGGACCTCGGCGCGGCCGACGTGCACCTGCCGCCGGCGCTGAAGACGCGCCTCGAAGCGCTCATCAACCAGCGCACGGTGAGCGGTGGGCGTTATGCCGCCGCGAGCCAGGTCGAGGTGGATACCGAGGAATTCTGAGCACGCGTCGAGCACGCCGCACCTGTCGGAGCCGATCATGGACACACTCGACACGCTGAAGGCGATGGGGCTCACGCTGCCGAGCCCGGCCTACATCTTCGGTGCGATCGTCTTCGGACTCGTCGGCTTCGCGGCCTGGCGCTACGGCAAGAAGACCGAACACGCACCGACCAAGTGGCTCGGCGTGGCGCTGATGTTCTATCCCTATGCGATTTCGCGCACCTGGATGCTCTACGCCGTGGGCGTGGCGCTGTGCGCCGGGATCCTGTACAGCCGCCGCTGACCCGGGGGCGTTGCGCCGGGCCCTGGACGGCCGGCGCAGTAGAAACCGGTGGTCACGGCCGAGCCAACGGCGGCAATCGGACCGGCATCCTCCAGCGAGGTGTACGCAGGTCGGCCACCCACCAACTGTCAAGCCCGTGAGTCCTGTCCATGCAGAGGAGCTCTGTTAATCTTCGCGATCGTTAAGCAATACTGAAACATAAACCATGGCACTTCCGCTGCGGGCGATCGCCGTTTTCGATGTGGTGGCGCGTTGCCGGAGCCTGTCCAAGGCGGCGGCGGAATTGTGCGTGACCCCCTCGGCGGTGAGCCAGCAGATTCACACGCTGGAAATGCACCTGGGCACCACGTTGTTCACGAAGGCCGGCCGCGGCGTCGTGCTGACGGAGGCCGGCGAGAGTTATTTCGAGATGATCGCCGACGACGTCCAGCGCATCACCGAAGCCACCCAGCGCATCCGCGGCTTCCGCTCGCGTTCGGTGCTGACGGTGCGCACGACGCCGACGCTGGGCAGCAAGTGGCTTCTGCCGCGCCTGCACACGTTCCTTGACGCCAACCCCGACATCGAACTGCGCCTCAACGGCACCACCGAGGCGACCGACTTCAGCCGCGAGGCGGTCGACGTGGAGATCCGCCATGGCGAAGGCCGCTGGCCCGGCGTCTTCGTCGAAGGCCTGGCCGAGGAGTCTTTCCTGCCCGTGGGTTCGCCCGCCTACGCTGGCGCGGCCAGCATGGCGGCTACCGACCTGCCGCAGCACCGCCTGATCCATTCGGTGAAGGCGCAGGTGCAGTGGTCCCAGTGGTTCGCGCTCGCTGGCGCGGCGCCCGAAGTCGAATGGCGACGGTTGCTCTTCGATCGCAGTCACATGGCGATCGACGCAGCCGTCGACAGCCTGGGCGTGGCCCTGGAGAGCAACCTGATGATGTGGCGCGAACTGCGCGAGGGTCTGCTCGTCTGTCCGGTTCGCAACCCCCCCCGGGTCACGCTCACGACGCAATGGATCGTCTGCCCGTTCGATCATCTGCACAAGGCCAAGGTCCGGCTGTTTCTCGAATGGCTGCGCGCCGAGCGGGCCGTCTGGCAGGACCAGCGCCCAACCACGAGTGGGGTGCATTCAGATTAGAAACGCTAACTGGAACGTACGTAAATCTAAGTTGTGCTAACCGAAGGCGACTCCTAGACTGATTCTCGAATGGCGCGGTTCGGCCGCGCACATCGAAGAGCACGTAACCAGCCGGGACCGAAGCCCGGCGACGCGTGACCCCTGCGCCGAGGCCGACGCCCCGGTCAACGAATCAGTGAAGGACGACCCCATGAATCTCTACACCATGATGGCGGCGCGCGCCGCCGCCGGGCGCCCGGTGCGCGTCGGCCTGATCGGTGCCGGCAAGTTCGGCTCGATGATCCTGTCGCAGGCCCAGCACCTCGAGGGCATGCACATCGTCGGCATCGCCGACCTCGACGTGGCCAAGGCCCGGGCCTCGCTGGCCCGCGTCGGCTGGGCGGCCGAGCGCTACAGCGCCAAGACCCTGGGCGAGGCCGTGAAGACCGGCAAGACCTGCGTGCTGGACAACGCCGCTGCGCTGGCCGACTGCGCCGAGATCGAATGCATCGTCGAGGCGACCGGTCACCCGATCGCCGGCGTGCGCCACGCGCTCGCCGCCATCGACGGCAACAAGCACGTCGTGATGGTGAACGTCGAGGCCGACGCGATGTGCGGCCCGCTGCTCGCCGCGCGCGCGCAGTCCAAGAACCTGGTCTACAGCATGGCCTACGGTGACCAGCCCGCGATCATCTGCGAACTGGTCGACTGGGCCCGCGCCTGCGGCTTCGAGCTGACCTCTGCCGGCAAGGGCATGAATTTCGAGCCACGCTACCGCTACTCGACACCCGACACGGTGTGGGGCTTCTTCGGCTGGACCGACGAAGAAGTGGCCAAGGGCGACTTCAACCCCAAGATGTACAACTCGTTCACCGACGGCACCAAGGCAGCGATCGAGATGGCCGCCGTCGCCAACGGCACCGGCCTGGACTGCCCGGACGACGGCCTGGCCTTCCCGCCCACCGGCCTGCACGACCTGGCCAAGGTCTTCCGTCCCGCCGCCGACGGCGGGCGGCTGGCACGCAGCGGCCTCGTCGACATCGCGGCCAGCCAGGAACCCGACGGGCGCGAGGTGTTCAACAACATCCGTTACGGTGTCTTCGTGACCTTCAAGGCGCCGAACGAATATGCCAAGGCCTGCTTCAAGCAATACGGTCTGCTGGTCGACCCGTCGGGCTGGTACGGCTCGATGTGGCGGCCGTTCCACATGATCGGCCTGGAGACCAGCATCAGCATCCTGTCGGCCGTGCTGCGTGGCGAGGCCACCGGTTGCAGCAAGGAGTTCCGCGGTGATGCCGTGGCCACCGCCAAGCGCGACCTGAAGCCCGGCGAGATGCTCGACGGCGAGGGCGGCTTCGCGGTCTGGGCGAACGCGATCCCGGCGTCCAAGAGCATGGCGGTGGGGGCACTGCCGATCGGCCTCGCACACAACGTCAAGCTCAAGCGGCCGGTTGCCAAGGACACCATCGTGCGCTTCGAGGACGTCGTGCTCGAGCGCGACCTCGATGTCGTCGCGTTGCGCCAGGAGATGGAGCGCAGCGCCTTGGGGCAGTCAGCGACCGCACGGTGAGCGGCATCGGGGTCGCGGGCGGGACCGGCAGCGTGTTCGTCCAGGCGCGTGATTTACGCGGCGTGAGACGTCGCGGCCCCACCGCCGCGTTTGGCGACGGTCGGCCTATGACCGGTCGACTCGCTCGTCCTCGCCGCTTCGGCGTGAATCCACGCCAGGAACGACTCGACCGGCGGACGCGTGGCGTGCCGCGCGGGGTAGACCGCGAAGTGCGCCTTGACACGCAGGGCCTTGTCCATGCCGAGCACCGGTCGCAATCGGCCGTCGGCGAGGTGTTGGGCGGCCATCGTGGCGCTTTCCAGCGCGACGCCCAGGCCCTGCGTGGCGCTGTCGAGCGCCATCTGCGCACGGTCGAAGCGCGCAGCGAAGCGTTCGGGCGCGCGTTTGTCGGCGCATTGGCGGAACCAGTCGGCCCACTGCACGACGCTGACCGTGCTCTGGATCAATGGCACCTCGAGCAATTGCTCGAGGCGGCGCAGTCGATGCTCCTTGATGAACGCCGGGCTGGCCAGCGGCAGGATGGTTTCCTCGAACAGCGGCTCGACGACCAGATCGGTCCAGCGCGGCACACCGTAGCGGATGTCGATGTCGGCCTGGCCCAACCCGAAATCGCTGTGCGTCGGCGATGCCGACAGGTTGAGCACGATCTGCGGATGGGCCTGCGCGAAGGCGCGCAGCCGGGGCATCAGCCACAACGTGGCCAGGCTCGGACTGCAGTGCACGTAGAGGCTGTTGCTCACGCCATGTCGCAGGTCGTCCGTGGCCGCGGCGATCGCGCCGAGCGCACCGGCGACGCGCGACAGGTAGTGCTCGCCGGCGGTACTCATGCGCACGCCGTGTGCACTGCGCTCGAACAGTCGCACGCCGAGGTGCGATTCGAGCCGCGCGATCTGGTGGCTGACGGCCGACGCGGTGAGGTGCAGTTCAGCGGCCGCGAGCGCGAAGCTGCGCCGCCGTGCCACAGCTTCGAAGGCCTGCAGGCTGACCAGGGGCGGAATCGAGGCCATGGTGCGAACCCGTATGTTGCATGAAGGTTTGTCATCTTAGTCTGATGAGAGTTCGCTTGAATTCATCTGCAACCGCGTCGAAGATCTGGCGCAAGAACCAAGGAGACGACGCGCGGCGCCCGCGCCGACGTCCGTCTCCCGCCATTCCCCACCCCTAGAACTCACGGATGGAGACGACTCCCATGCTTCTCAAAGACAAGGTTGCCCTGATCACTGGCGGCGCCGGCCTCAACGGCCTCGGCTTCGCCACCGCACGCCAGATGGTCGCCCATGGCGCCCGCGTCGTCATCCTGGACCTCGAACGCGCCGACCCGTCCGGCGCGGCCGCCCAGCTCGGCGAGGGCCACCTCGGCGTGGTCGCCGACGTGACCGACAAGGCCTCGTGCGAAAGCGCGGCGCGCGCCGTGCTGCAGAAGTTCGGTCGCATCGACATCCTGGTCAACAACGCCGGCATCACGCAGCCGCGCAAGACGCTCGACATCAGCGGCGCTGACTACGACGCGGTACTCGACGTGAGCCTGCGTGGCACGCTGTTCATGTCCCAGGCGGTGATCCCGGCCATGCGCGAGCAGAAATCCGGCGCCATCTGCTGCGTCTCGTCGGTGTCGGCGCAGCGCGGCGGCGGCATCCTGGGCGGCCCGCACTACTCGGCCGCCAAGGCCGGCGTGCTTGGCCTGGCACGTGCGATGGCGCGCGAGGTCGGGATCGACGGCATCCGCGTGAACTGCGTGACGCCGGGGCTGATCGCCACCGACATCAACAAGGGCCTGATCCCCGACGACCGCATGAAGGGGATCCTGGAACAGATTCCGCTGAACCGCATCGGCGAGCCCAACGACGTCGCCGGCTGCCTGGTGTTCCTCGCCAGCGACCTGGCCAAGTACTGCACCGGCGTCACGCTCGACGTGAACGGCGGCATGCTGATCCATTGACCCGCACCGACCTGAAACCCAAGGAGACAACAATGATGCAACGCAAGACCTTCCTCGCACACACGCTGGCGCTCGCCGCCATCTCGCTGTTCGCCGGTGCCGCATCGGCGCAGGCGGTGAAGCTGACGCTGGGCCACGGCACCGCGATCGACAACCCGCGCCACGTGGCCGCGCTGAAGTTCGCCGAAGTGGCGAAGGCCAAGAGCAATGGCCGCATCGAAGTGACGGTGGCGCCCGCAGCGCAGCTCGGTGACGATGCCGCGATGGTCACCGCATTGCGAACCGGCGCACTGGACATGTCGGCCAACTCGCAGGGCGCCGTCGCCAACGTCGTGCCCGAGTACGCCGCGTTCGGCATGCCCTTCCTGTTCTCCAGCCAGGCCCATGCGTGGAAGGTGATGGACAGCGCGGTCGGCAAGGAACTGGCCGAGAAATCGGCCGAGAAGGGCCTGATCGTGCTCGGCTACTGGGACAACGGCATCCGCCAGATGAGCAACAGCAAGCGGCCGCTGCTCAAGCCCGAAGATCTGAAGGGCCTGAAGATGCGCACCCCGCCCGACTCGGTGACGGTCGACATCATGCAGAGCGTGGGCGCCGAGGCGCAACAGATCAAGTTTTCCGAGCTCTACGTGGCGCTTCAGCAGGGCGTCGTCGACGGGCAGGAGAACCCGCTCGTGAACATCTACGCCGGCAAGCTCTACGAGGTGCAGAAATACATCTCGCTCACCGGCCACAAGTACGAGTTGACGCCGTTCCTGATCGGCAAGCGCAGCTGGGACAAGCTGTCCGATGCCGACAAGAAGGTCATCCAGGAAGCCGCCGCCGAAGCCACGACCCTGCAGCGCAAGCTGGCGCAGGAGGCCGACGAAAAGATGTTCGCCGAACTCAAGGCCAAGGGTGTGCAGATCGACAAGGTCGACCAGGGCCCGTTCGAGCATGCGACGGCGCCGGTCGTCGCGAAGTGGGAGTCGGGCCCGATCGGCCCGTTCGTGAAGAAGGTCGTCGCCGCCGCGCGCGCCAAGTGACGGCCTGACAGGGCGTCCCCCTTTTTCCACGTCCGCGACCCGCCGCGCTGCCACGGCAGCGCCGGCGGTGCGCCGAGGAGACCCACGCATGGAACCCGTCGTCGTCGAACGCAACGCGCTCGAACGCGCGATCGTCTTCATCTGCAGCGTCGTGCTGTGGGTGACGACGGGCGTGATTTTCGTGATCCTCACGGCCAACACGGCGCTGCGGTATCTCAGCGGTTCGAGCCTGCAATGGGCCAACGAGGTGCCTGAGCTGCTGTTTCCGTGGCTGGTGATGGCCGGGGTCGTTCTCGCGGCCGAGAAGGGCGCGCACATCGCCACCGTATTCCTCGTCGATTCGGTCGGGGCGCGCGCGCGGCGGATCATCGCCATCGTCGCGTGGATCTCGGTTGCCGTGCTGTACGCGGTGCTGGTGCGCGCCACCTGGGGCATGCTCGAGATCGTTCACGACGAGCGCTCGCCGATTCTGCAGGTGCCCGGCTCGGTGACGTACGGTTGCGTCCTGGTCGGGATGGTGCTTCTCGCGCTGCTGGCCCTGCTGGCCGCCTGGCGCGCGTGGCGCCGCAAGCGTGTCGAGCACGACCTCGGCGAGCCGGGCGCGCAAGCCGCGCAGGGGTGACAGGGCCATGAGCGCATTGATCCTCTTCGTATTCCTCGGCGCTGCGGCCCTCGCGGTGCCGATCGCCCACGCGATCCTGCTCGCAGCGCTCGCTGCGGCCGCCAGCAACGACCGCGTCCCGATCGACCTGCTGGTGCAGCAGATGGTCGCGCAGGTGCAGAGCTTCCCGCTGATCGCGATCCCGTTCTTCATGCTGACCGGCGCGCTGATGATGGGTGGCAAGCTCGGGCAGGCCATCGTCGGCACGCTCACGGCATTGGTCGGCCGCTGGCACGGCGGGCCGGCACAGGTGAGCGTGTTGTCGTCGACGCTCTTCGGCGGCGTCTCCGGCTCGGCGGTGGCCGATGCCTCGGCGATAGGTGCGTTGTTGATGCCGTGGCACCGCCGGCTCGGCTACCCGATGGCATTCTCGGCCGCGGCGCTGGCGTCGGCGGCGACGATCGACATCATCATTCCGCCTTCGATCCCGTTGATTCTGTTCGCGCTCTCGTCGAACGCGTCGATCGCGGCGCTGTTCTATGCCGGCATCCTGCCCGGGCTGCTGCTTTGCGGTGGTTTCATGACGGCGTGCTGGTGGGTCGGCAAGCGGCGCAACCTGCCGCGCGAGACCGCGCCTGCCGACCGTGCGGCCTTCAGGCGCAACCTGATCATGTCGCTGCCGGCGATTGCGCTGCCGATCCTGATCGTCGTATTCCTGCGCTTCGGCATCGCCACGCCGACCGAGGTCGCCGTGCTGTCGACGCTGTTCTCCGGCGCGGTTTCGGCGCTGCTCTATCGCGACTTGTCGCTCAAGCGGCTGCACCACTCGATCATCGAGGCCGGACTGGCCACCGGTGTCGTGTTGCTCGTGATCATGGCGTCGGCGGCGATCGGCTGGCTGCTGACGTTCGACCAGATGCCGCAGGACGTCGCGCTGTGGGTGCAGCAGAACGTGAGCACGAAGTGGGTCGTGATCCTGATGATGAACGGGATGATGCTGTTCATCGGCATGTTCATCGACCTGCCGGCCGCCGTGCTGCTGCTGACGCCGGTGTTCCTGCCGATGGCGCATTCGATCGGCATGGACCCGATCCAGCTCGGCATCGTCATGGTCGTCAACCTGGCCATCGGCCTCTATACGCCGCCGGTGGGCACGACGCTGTTCATCACCAGCGCCCTTGCGCGTGTCAAGGTCGGCGAGACCGTGCGCGCGATGGCCCCGTTCTACCTCGTCGCCTTCGCCGTGCTGGCGATCGTGTCGTACGTGCCGGCGAGCATCCTGCGCTGAGCCGGCCGCCCATTCCTCCAAGGAGACCTGCCATGACCAACCCCGCGCCGGCACTGGCCAAACTGGCCCAGAGCGCCTACCGCATCCGCCGCTACGCCCTGCGCATGGGCGAGGTCCAGGGCCAGGGATATATCGGCCAGGCGCTGGGCTGGGCCGACGTGCTGGCGGTGGCCTATTGCCACGCGATGAACCTTCGCCCGGACGAGCCGGAATGGGAGGGTCGCGACCGCTTCCTGCTCTCGCACGGCCACTACGCCATCGCGCACTACGCCGCGCTGGTCGAGGCCGGCGTCATCCCCGAGAGTGAGCTCGAGACCTACGGCAGCGACGACAGCCGCCTGCCGATGTCGGGCATGGCCACCTACACGCCGGGCATGGAGATCTCGGGCGGCTCGCTCGGCCACGGCCTGATCATCGGCGTGGGCATGGCGCTCGGCCTGAAGCAGAAAAAGAACCCGGCCTTCGTCTACAACTCGATGTCCGACGGCGAACTCGACGAGGGCTCGACCTGGGAAGCGGCGATGTCCGCCGGGCACCACGGCCTGGACAACCTGATCTGCCTGGTCGACATCAACAACCAGCAGGCCGACGGCCCGTCGTCGAAGGTGCTGGGCTTCGAGCCGCTGGCCGACAAATGGGCCGCCTTCGGCTGGCATGTGCAGCGCATCAAGGGCAATGACCTGGGCGCCGTCGTCGCCGCGTTCGATGCGGCGCGCGCACTGAAGGACGCCAGGCCGCGCGTCATCCTTTTCGACACGTTGATGGGCAATGGCGTGCCGTTCCTCGAGCAGCGCGAGAAGAATCATTTCATCCGGGTCGATCCGCCGGAGTGGCAGGAAGCCCTTGCGATCCTCGACCAGTCCCAGCCTGAAGGAGCTTCGGCATGAGCACCGCCACCACCGAGAAGAAGCCGCGCCTGACCACGTCGGCGATGATCGCGTCGATCGCGTCCGAGGGGCAGCGTGTCAAGTCGGCGCCGTTCGGCAAGGCGCTCGTCGAATATGCCGCCGACCGCCCCGAGATCGTCGGCCTCACGGCCGACCTGGCCAAGTACACCGACCTGCACCTGTTCGCGCAGGCGTATCCCGACCGCTTCTATCAGATGGGCATGGCCGAACAGTTGCTGATGGGTGCGGCCGGCGGCATGGCCAAGGAAGGCCTGGTGCCCTTTGCCACCACCTATGCGGTATTCGGCACGCGGCGCGCCTACGATTTCATTCACCAGGTGATCGCCGAGGAGAACCTGAACGTCAAGATCTGCTGCGCGCTGCCGGGCCTGACCACGGGTTACGGGCCCAGCCACCAGGCGACCGAAGACCTGGCGATGATGCGCGGCATTCCCGGCATGACCATCGTCGACCCCTGCGACGCGCTCGACACCGAGCAGGCCGTGCCGCAGATCGCCGCGCACAAGGGCCCGGTCTACCTGCGCCTGCTGCGTGGCGGCGTGCCGCTGGTGCTCGACGAGATCGAGGGCTACCGCTTCGAACTCGGCAAGGCCAAGATGCTGCGCGAAGGTGCCGACGTGCTGGTCATCTCGAGCGGCATCATGACGATGCGGGCGCTCGAAGTGGCGGCCGACCTGGCAGCCGACAAGGTCGGCGTCGCGGTGCTGCATTGCCCGACCATCAAGCCGCTGGACGAGGCCACGATCGTCGAGGCCGTGCGCTACAAACACCGAATGGTCGTCGTGGCCGAGAACCATTCGGTGATCGGCGGGCTGGGCGAATCGGTGGCCAGCGCCTTGCTGCGCCATCGTGTGCAGCCCGCCGGCTTCCAGCTGGCCGGCCTGCCCGATGCCTTCCTCGACGCCGGTGCCTTGCCGACGCTGCATGACCGCTATGGCATCAGCCGCACGGCACTGGCCGCACGCATCAAGACCTGGCTCGGCTGAACGCCGCCGCCCCCGCCACCTACAAACCAGACCCACCAAACCCGGTGACCGTGCGCCCTGTCGCCGGCCCCGGGCCGGGAGACCTGCATGCGCGAACCGTCCACCGCCAGCCTTGCCAACGCCATACGCTTCCTCGCGATCGATGCCATCGTGCGGGCAGGCGAGGGCCACCAAGGCGTGCCGCTCGGCATGGCCGAGATCGCCACTGCGCTCTATACGCGGCACCTGAAGTTCGATGCCAGCGACCCCCTCTGGCCCGACCGCGACCGTGTCGTGCTGTCCAACGGCCATGGCTCGATGCTGCTGTATGCGCTGCTGCACCTCACCGGCTACGCGCAGATGCCCATCGAGCAGGTGCGGACCTTCCGCGACTTCGGCTCGCACTGCGAGGGCCACCCCGAGTTCGATCCGTCCAGCGGCATCGAGGTGACCACGGGCCCGCTCGGCCAGGGCATCGCCAATGCGTTCGGCATGGCCGTGGCCGAGGCCTACCTGAATGCGCGTTTCGGCAACGGCCTGGTCGACCATTTCACCTACGCCTTCGTCGGCGACGGCTGCCTGCAGGAAGGCATCGGCCAGGAGATGATCTCGCTCGCCGGCCACCTGCGCCTGGGCAAGCTGGTGCTGCTGTGGGACGACAACCGCATCACCGACGACGGCAGCACGGCGCTGTCGATCAGCGAGGACGTGGCGGCGCGTTTCCGCGTGGCCGGCTGGCATGTCGTCGAGGTCGACGGGCATGACCTCGAGGCGGTTTCGCAGGCCCTGGCCGCCGCACGTGCCGACCCGCGCCCGTCGATGCTTGCCTGCCGCACGGTGATCGCGCGCGGACTGGCCCGCCTGCAAGGCCAGCGCGGCGGCCACAGTGCGCAGTTGTTCCCTGATGACGCCAAGGCGGCGCGCGAAGCCCTGGACTGGCGGCACGCGCCATTCGAGATCCCTGCGCCGGTGCTCGACGCGTGGCGCGCGGCCGGCGCGCGCGGTGCCGGTGATCGCGCCGCATGGGGCAGGCGCCTCGACGCCTTGCCCGCGGCGCAGCGGGCCGAGTTCGATCGGGTGCTCGAAGGCCGGCTGCCCGAGGGCTGGCGCGAGGTGCTGCTGGACGTCAAGCACAAGGCTGTCGAGAGTGGCGACGCGCCGGGTGGCATCCTGATCTCGGCGGCGATCAACGACCGCCTGACCGACATCCTGCCCGAGCGCATGGTCGGCTGCGCCGACCTCGAAGCGCCGACCAGCCACAAGCGCCGGCTGCAGGCGTTCACGGCGGACGACCGCGCGGGTGCCTATGTGCATTGCGGCGTGCGCGAGCACCTGATGGGCGCGATGGCCAACGGCATGGCGGCGCACGGCGGCGTGATCCCGCTGGCCGTCACCTATCTGTCGTTCTCGGACTACGAACGCCCGGCGATGCGCATGGCCGCGCTGATGGGCCTGCCGGTCAAGTTCGTCTTCAGCCACGACTCCATCGGCATCGGCAAGAACGGGCCGACCCACCAGCCGGTCGAGATTCTCGCGTCGCTGCGGGCGATGCCCAACATGCTGGTGCTGCGCCCGGCCGATGCGGTGGAGGCGGCCGAGTGCTGGGAGATCGCGCTCGAGCACCGCAGCGGCCCGGTGACGCTGGTCTTCGCGCGCCAGTCACTGCCGCTGGTGCGTCGCGTCCACACGGCCGACAACCTCGCCCGTCGCGGTGCCTACGTGCTCGCCGACGCGCAGGGGAAAGCGCGCCAGGTCACGCTGCTGGCCACCGGCTCGGAGGTCAACATCGCGCTGGCCGCGCGCGACAGCCTGCAGGCCGACGGCGTGCCGACCGCGGTCGTCTCGATGCCCTGCTGCGAGCGCTTCGACGAGCAGGACGCCGCCTACCGGGCCGCCGTGCTGCCGCCGGGCGGCGTGCGCGTGGCGGTCGAGGCGGCCGTGCGCTTCGGCTGGGACCGTTACCTCGGCGAGCGCGGTGGTTTCATCGGCATGCGTGGCTTCGGCGCATCGGGCCCGGCCGACGTGCTCTACGAGCACTTCGGCATCACGTCCGGCGCGGTGGCCGCAGAGGCGAAGCGGCTGTTGCACGGCGACTGACGCACGGCAATCCTCCCGTTCGCCATTTCGCGGATTCCTGCGAGCGAGGCGGGTCCGGGCTCAGGGCTTGAGCGAAATCAGCCACGTCATCAGGTCCGCCTTCTCGAGGGCGGTGCATTCGCGCCCGATCACGTCGCGGCAGTTCAGGCGAAACAGGTTTTCCACCTTGGCCGCATCGGTGAACCGTGCCGGATTGAAGGCCGGTGCCATCGGCTTGATCGTCTTCTCACGGGCGAGGTCGGTGCCGTTCCTGGTCGGCACGGCGCCATGGCAAGCGGCGCACCCGGCGTAGTCGCGGCCGAAATTGGTATTGAAGAGTTTCTGCCCGCGCTCGGCCGACGGCGCGGCACCCGCCTTGGCGGCGTAGCCGGCCAGAATCTCGTCGGGCGTCGCAGCATGCGCGGCAACCACCACACAAGCGGTGGTGAACAGAATTGGCACCGCACGTGCCCATCGGGATCGAGCCATGACCATCTCAACTCCTGCGCGGCGAAGGTTTCGACAGGGTCTCGACGCCGACAAGCAGTACCGCCGCGCTATGTGCCGGCTGCATCGGGACCCCTGCAGGCAGTAAACCCGTGATCGCCGCGCAATGCCTTGTCGCGGCGCAAGGTTTGTCTCTGGTTGCGGGGCCTTGTGGGCACCGTGGCGCGCCGCCGCAGGGGATGCGATAGGCTGGGGCCTGCTGTTCACCACGCACTGCAATCCACCATGCTCTATCGACGTCTTGGCCGTGCCGGCCTGCAAGTCAGCGCGTTGTCGCTCGGTTCCTGGGTGACGTATCACAACCAGGTCGACACCGTTTCGGCCGTCGAGATGATGGCGGCGGCGTACGACGCCGGCGTCAACTTCTTCGACAACGCCGAGGTCTATGCGGGCGGCCGCAGCGAGGAGGTCATGGGCCAGGCGCTCAAGACGCTCGGCTGGCCGCGCCTGAACTACGTGGTCTCGACCAAATTCTTCTGGGGCCTGGACCGCGAGGGCAGCGCCGTCAATCGCAAGGACACGCTGAACCGCAAGTACCTGATGCAGGCGATCGACGGCTCGCTCAAGCGCCTGGGCCTGGAGCACGTGGACCTGGTCTATTGCCACCGTCCCGACCCGTACACGCCGATCGACGAGACCGTGCGCGCGATGAACGACATCATCGTGCAGGGCAAGGCGCTGTACTGGGGCACCAGCGAGTGGAGTGCCGTGGAGATCCGCGCCGCGTGGGACGTGGCCGACCGCCATGGCTGGCACCGCCCGGCGGTCGAGCAGCCGCAGTACCACCTGTTCCACCGCCACCGTGTCGAACACGAGTACGCACCGCTGTACGGTGACATTGGCCTCGGGCTCACCACGTGGAGCCCGCTGGCGTCCGGCCTGCTCACGGGCAAGTACGCGGCCGGTGTGCCGGCGGGCAGCCGGGGCGCGATGGAGAACATGGCCTTCCTTCGGGACGGCCTCGTCGACCCGGCAAAGAATGCCGCGGTGGCGAAGCTCGCGCCGATCGCCGCCGATCTCGGAGGCAGCGTGGCGCAACTGGCGCTGGCCTGGGCCGCGCGCCATCCGCGTGTGAGTTCGGTCATCACGGGGGCGTCACGGCTGGAGCAGCTGAAGTCCAACCTCGGTGCACTCGCGCTGATCGAGCGGCTCACGCCGGCGGTGCTCGAACACATCGACGCCGTCACGAAGGGGCTGGCCGAGTAGGCCCCGCCGCAACCCGCAAGACCCACGAGGAGAACCGATGCAAGCTGCCTTCTACGAGCGCACTGGCGCCGCGGCCGACGTGCTGCAACTGGGCGAGTGGCCCGATCCGCAGCCCGCGGCAGGCGAGGTGCGCGTGCGCCTGCGCTGGTCGGGCGTCAACCCGTCGGACGTGAAGAGCCGCGCCGGCCTGCGCAGCAAGGACCTGCCCTTTGCGCGTGTCGTGCCGCACAGCGACGGCATGGGTGTGATCGACGCCGTGGGTGAGGGTGTGCCCGCGTCGAGACTGGGCGAGCGGGTCTGGGTCTGGAACGCCGCGTGGGGCCGGGCCTTCGGTACGGCAGCGCAAAGCGTCGTGCTGCCGCAGCGGCAGGCCGTGCGCCTGCCCGACGGCGTGCCCGACGAGGCCGGCGCGTGTTTCGGCATTCCGGCGTTGACGGCGATGCATGCGGTGCTCACGCGCGGCGGCGTGCAGGGCCAGCGTGTGCTGGTGGCGGGTGCCGCCGGCGCGGTCGGGCATTACGCGGTGCAATTCGCCAGGCTGCTCGGTGCGCGCCAGGTGCTCGCCACGGTGAGCAGCCCCGACAAGGCGGACATCGCGCGCGCGGCCGGCGCCGACGTGGCGATCGACTACCGCCACGAGGACGTCGTCGCCCGCTTGCGCGAGGCGACCGGTGGGCTCGGCGTGGACCGCATCATCGAAGTCGACATCGCGGCCAATACCGCGCTCGACCTGCAGGTGCTGCGGCACGGCGGCGACTGCGTGGTCTACGGCAGCGGCGCGGGCGAGTTCAAGCTGCCGTTCTTCCCGCTCATCATCGGCAGCGTGGGTTTGCAGTTCTTCATCGTCTACAACCTCAACGACAGCGAGCGGGCCCATGCCGAGGACACGCTCGCGCGCCTGCTCGAGCAAGGGGTGTTGACGCATCGCATCGCGCAGCGCCTGCCGCTGGCGCAGATCGCGCGGGCGCACGAGATGGTGGAGCAGGGGCGCGCGGTGGGCAACGTGGTGCTGGAGATCCCGTAGGCCCTCGGCGCGCCCGGCCACCGCGGCACGGTACCGTGCCGCCATCCGTCTCGGCAACAGGACACGACCATGGACGATCTTTTTTCGCTTGCAGGCCGCACGGCCCTCGTCACCGGCGGCTCGCGTGGCATCGGCCGCATGATCGCGGCCGGCTTCTTGAAGGCCGGGGCGCGCGTCTTCATCTCGTCGCGCAAGGCGGCGGCCTGCGACGCCGCGGCGGCAGAACTTTCCGCGCTCGGGCCGTGCACGTCGCTCCCCGCCGATGTGTCGTCGGCCGACGGCATCCAGGCGCTGGTGGCCGCGCTGGCCGCGCACACGGCGTCGCTCGACATCCTGGTCAACAACGCCGGCGCTGCGTGGGGCGCGCCGTTCGACGAATTTCCGGAAGGTGGCTGGGACAAGGTCGTCGACCTGAACCTGAAGAGTCCGTTCTTCCTGACCCAGGCCCTGCACGGCCTTCTGAAGGCCGGCGCGGCGGGTGGGCACTGTGCCAAGGTCATCAATATCGCGTCCATCGACGGCGTGTCGGTCAATCCGCAGGAGACGTACTCCTACGCGGCGAGCAAGGCCGGGCTGATCCATCTCACGCGGCGCATGGCGCTGCGGCTCGCGCCGGAGCACATCGTCGTCAGCGCGATCGCGCCCGGCGCGTTTGCGTCCGACATGAACCGCGACGCACGCGACCGCGCCGACGAGATCGCACGCCGCATTCCGGCCGGGCGCATCGGGTGCCAAGACGACATGGCCGGCGCCGCCATATTTCTGGCCTCACGCGCGGGCGACTATGTCGTGGGCTCGACCCTCGTCGTCGATGGCGGGGTGACGCACGCACGCGGCTGAATCGTCGATCGCCGGGCCGTCCGAAGGCTGCGACTATCATCGACCGATCGCCGCCGCGGGCTCGCGGCCCGCCGCTCATTGCGCCCCTGCTCGCGGGGACCGAACGGATCGACGCCTTGCCACCTCCGCACCGACCCCCACCCCATCGTCCGCCGCACCGGGCGCCGCATCATCCACATGCACCGGGTGCCAAATTGCACAAGGGGCCGTCACGCGGCGGGCTGCCGGCGTCGCGTGTACTCGGCTTCGTCGACGAGGCCCGGCTCGACGGCTGGCTCGTGCCACTCGTGCCCGATGCCGGTGACCGTGCCTTCGTGACCCGCTGCCTCGTGGGCGAAGGCCCGATCCACCACCGCGGCGCCAACTACATCCTGCTGGCGCTGCTCGGCCGCGCGGTCCAGGCGCACGGCGGCGCACGCCCGGTCGAGGACGGCGAGCCCGTGCCCATGCGATTGCCGCCGCACCTGGCCGAATCGGTGGAGGAGGGTGTCTATCCGCTGGCGCTGCCCGTGCGCGCGCTGCGCGATCTGGCCGACGGAGATTCGGACCATCTCGACGCGATGATCGACTGCCTCACCGACGGCCCACCGCAACACGCGCTGGCCAACGTGGTGATGGTGGCGCTGATCGAAAGCCTGCTTGCCAGCAGCGGTCCGGCCGGCCCGACCGACCCTTCGCCTTGAGCGCATTGCAGCTCCAGGCTTTCCGCCTGGCCGCCAGCGAACTGGGCATGGCCACCGCCGCGTGGCTCTTCGTGCAGGAGACGGCTGCGGACGCGGATACCGACGGCGTGGCTGCGCTGCGTGATTCGATGGGCCGCGCCTGGCCGGTGCTGGACGCCGTGTGCGCCGGCTGGATGGCGGGCGATCGTTCGCCGCAGGTCGCGGCGGACGCGCTGCTGCCGCTGCTCGACGGTGCGACGCGTCTCGTGCTGGTGGGCTACGAAGCGGCCTGGATCGACGCGTTGCTGGAACAGGCGCCGGCCAGCCTGCGCATCGGGCTCGTGCAGGTGGGTGACCCGCTGGCGAACTGGCCAAGAATGCTGTCCAACCACGGCGGCCGCGTGGAGCCGCTGTCGCTGGCCGATTTCCAGTCATGGGCGGGCCCGCGCTCGGTGATGCTGACGTTCGTCTACGGTGCGACGGCGAGCCAGGTCTTCGTGCTGCCGGCCTGGCTGCGTGCGGCCGGGCCCGATGTGCGGCTGCAGTTCCGCAGCCTGGTGGGCTGGCGCATCCTCGATGCGCCGCTGGAGATCTACCCGCGCTGGCTGGTCGCGGCCGATCTGCAAACGCTCACCGAGCTCAGGCCGTAGTCGGTTGCCGGCATGAACGCTCCCTTCGGCTTTGCGCTCGTGCTCGTGCTGACGCTCGTGGCGCAGGCCGCGTTGCCGGCCTACCGCCTGATGATCGTGCTCGGCGGCGCCGCACTGTCGTGTGCCGGCGCGGCCTGGTGGGGCGTGGCGAGTGTCGAGGCGGTCTTTGCCGGCGTTCCGTGGAACGTGCTGCTGATCCTGGTGGCGCTCGGACTGTTCACGCACCGTCTGGCGGACACGCAGGTCTTCGGCCTCGCATCGGTGGCGCTGGTGCGCGTGGCGCGTGCCCGCCCGGCGGCGCTGCTGGCGCTCAGCGCGGTGGGCACCTACGCCGTGTCGTCGGTGGTCAACAACCTGACCGCGCTGCTCGTGATCCTGCCGGTGCTGTTGACGGTATTTGCGTTGTCGGGTGTGTCGCAGCGCTTCATGGTCTGGACGCTCGGGCTGATGCTGGTGGCGTGCAACCTCGGCGGCGCGGCGACGCCGATCGGCGATTTCCCCGCGGTGCTGCTGCTCGGCCGCGGCAGCATGGGCTTCGGCCTGTACCTGCGCGAGGCCATGCCGCCCACGCTGGTGGCGATGGCGCTCATGCTCGTGCTGGTGCTGCTGCAGCGCCCTGCGCGCGACGTGCCGGCCACGCCGCTGGGGCGGCGCCTCACGCTCGCCACGCTCGCGCGCCTGTACCGTGGGGTGCGGATCGACTGGGTCCTGCTCGGCCCGTGCCTGGGCGCGCTGGTGGGCATGGTGGCGGGATGGCTGCTGCTGCCGTCGGCGTGGGGCATCGGGCCGGAGCTCGTGGCGTGGATCGGCGCCGGCATCGCGCTGCTCGCGCATCCGGCGCAGGGCGAGGCGGCGATCAAACGCGGGGTGGATGTCGAGGCGGTGCTCTTTCTGCTGGCGCTCTTCGTGATGGTCGGCGTCGTGCGCGAGACCGGGCTGTTCCAGGGCCTCGCCGTGTGGCTGCAGTCCGTGCCGCTGCCGCCCGAAGGGCAACTCGTGCTGTTCCTCGTGGTCGCGGCGTTTGCGACGGGCCTGTTCTCCGCCGGCCCCAGCATGGCCGCCTTGCTCGAGGTGGCCGACGTGCTGGCGCGGCAGTTCCCGTCCGATGCGGTCTACGTGGGGCTGGCGCTGTCGGTCTGCGCGGGCAGCAGCCTGTTCCTCACGGCGGCCACCGCCGGGCCGCTGATGCAGAGCCTGACCGAGCGCGCGGCGCTGCGTGGTGTCGACGGAGAGCCGCTGCTTTTCGGGTTCCGCGAATACCTCGGTGTCGGCCTGCTCGGCTTCGTGGTCATCCTCGGCGTGGGCATCGTGCGCACGCTGTGGGCGATCGCCTGACCCGCGTCGGGCGCAGCGCTGGGGCTCAGGGGTCGCGGCCTTCGCGTTTCTCGACCATCTTCCACGCGCCGTCGATCCAGCGCGACACCTGCAGCGTGTAGGTGCCCGGCCGCTTGTAGTCGCGGGCCTCGCGCCGCAGCGGCACGAGTTGGCCGTCCTTGAAGGCATACACCTCGGTGCCGTAGCGGGTGGCGCTGTCACGCCACGACGATGTCACCTCGCGCCGGGTGCGGTCGAACTGCGGCGATGACAGCTCGTTCAGCGCCGTGCTCGACACGAAGTGCCCGGTCGAGGGCTCGTACAGCCAGTTGAGATACGGAACATTCGGCCCCACCGGGCGCGACTCGATCAGCCGGAGGTCGGCATAACCGTCGAAATTCATGTCCAGCACCTCGAGGCCCGGTGCGTCGGCCGCCCACGGCGTGTCGGTGGACAGGCCGTCGATGCGCTGGGCCGGCGCCGTGTCCGTGCCCCGGCGCACTTCGAGGGCCCGCACACGCAACACGCCGGTGTCCCGCGGCGGCGCGTCCGCCACGAGCGTGAAGGTCATCTCCGGCAGGCTGTCGTGGATGTGTGCCTTGACGTTGATGCTGGAGCCGGCGGCCGGCGGCGCTGGCGCCGCAGCGGGCATGCTCGGGGCCTGAACCACTGCTGCGGCCGCGGTGTCGGGCTCGGGCGCGGGGGGCGGCGGGGTCGACGGCGGTGGCTGGGTGGCGTCGCCACAGCCCGACACCATGAAGGCGACGGCGCCGGCCAGGAATGACCCGATGGTCAACTTGGCGAGGGGCCGGCGCCACATCGATCAGAGCCCCAGCACGGCCTTGGCGCGCCTGAGGTTGTGCATCCGGTCATCCAGACCGTTGTAGCCGCCATTGATGCGCTTGGTGACCGCCTTCACGTCGTCCGTCTCGGCCAGTGCGTCGAGGCCACGGTCCTTCCAGAACCAGCACGAGACGTCGACCGCCACCATCGGGTCGGTCGACAGCAGTTCGGGATGCGCCAAATAGTCGACGCCGGTGTACTTGCTGTAGGCGGTGTAGTTGGCGCGGCCGGTCAGCTGGATGAGGCCACGGCCCTTGTAGCGACGCCCGTCGCCGTCGTGGGTGTTGCCGAGATCCCTGCGGCCCTCGTAGGCGGCGCCGCTGGCCAGCTCTTCGGTGTACAGAAAGGACATCGACTCGTGCCCGAGCTGCGAGATGAAGTGCGACAGCTGCAGCGACGAGGTGATGCCGTACTTGATGATGCCGGCCTTCAGCGGTTCGAAGAACAGGTTGATCTTGCTGGAGGCGGCCAGCGGCAGCACGATCTCCAGCTTCTCCTTCGACGGCCCGTCCGGCAGGCCGGCCAGCAGCGCCTTGACCGTGGCATCGCCCGGAGCGATGAGCGCATCGGACTCGCGCAGCTTCATCACGCCGGTCTCGAACGCCTCGATGCGCCTGAGCGTATTCGGGCCGATGCGGCCGTCGGTGTCGAGCGGTGCCGGCTGAGGTGCCGGAAAGCGATCGGCATTGAGGTTGAGCAGGATCTGGATGGCGGCGACGTCGGCGATGTCGTTGCGCCCGCCGCGCCCGACCGAACTTGCAATACACATCTTCGTTCTCCTCGTGTGTGCGCCCGGCAGAGATGGCGTCATCCAGCGCACCGTCCGGGCCTGATGAAACGCAGCCGCTGGAGGCCGCGAGCATAGGGCGCGTGGCGGGTTGGCAGCCATCCCATACATGTCGGATGCCCCGTGCGTGTGGTGGCGGGCACCGCCGTCCCCCTCAACCAGGGGGAAATGCGTGGTGAACAGGCCCACGGGCCCCTTGAGCGCGGGGGAGGCCAGCCCCACGGGGCCGATGCGTTTCCGCAGAATGGGTTCCACCTTCACTTCAGCGGGGTGCCGCCACCCACCCGCCGACCGCCCCGATGCCCTCGACCCGGACCTCCGCTGCCGCCGCCGCGCTGGCCCGCTTCGGACGCCTGCGTCCTGCCGAGAAGTTGCTCGTGCGGGCCTGTGCCGCCGGGGACATCGCCAAGGTCGCCCTGCGTCTGCCCGATGCACCGTCGGACGTGGTCGGCATCCGGGCCTCGCTGCTGGCCTTCATCCTGCGCGGCGGTCTGCCCTTCAAGGGGCGCCAGGTGCAACTCGTGGGCGCCTTCATCGAAGGTCGGCTCGACCTGGCCGATGCGCGTATCGAAGGCGGGCTGTGGCTCTACCGCTGCAGCTTCGACAGTGCGGTCGTGCTCGAGGATGCCCAGGTGCTCGGCGCCGTCACGCTGTCCGGATGCCACCTCCCTGGCGTGCTTGCCGACCGATGCCGGGTCAGCAAAGGCCTGGCCATCAACGCCGGCAGCACCGTGCTGCACGAGGTGCACCTGGCCCACGGCCGCATTGGCGGCGATGTCGATTTCTCGGGGCTCGACCTGAGCGGCGCCAGTGACCGCGTGAACGTGCGCCGTGCGCTGCTGGCTGATCACCTGGAGGTGGCCGGCTCTCTCCGGCTGGGCCAGCGCTTCCATGCGGTGGGCGACGTGCAGTTCACCGGCGCGCAGGTACACGGCGACGTGCACATCGGCGGTCACTTCAATGGGTGCCTGCAGGCCGGCGGCATGCGCAGTGCCGCGCTCGTCCTCGACCAGCTGCGCGTCGGTGGCCACCTGACCTTCGAGCCCGGCTTCGGCGCTGCCGGCGGCGTGCGGCTGCGTCGGGCCTGCATCGGCGCCGACCTGGGCGCGCGTGGCGCCAACTTCGACTGGCTCGGCGACGCGGCCTGGATGTCCGGCTCGGCGCTGGCGCTCGACGGTGCCCGCATCCGCGGCACGCTCGACCTGCGCGAGCAGCAGGCACCGCTGCACGGTGTATCGCTCGCCGATGCCCGTGCCACGACGCTGGCGGACGACTTGACCACCTGGGGCGACAAGCTCGTGATCGACGGTTTCGACTACCGGCGCTTTGCCGACGGTGCGCCGCTGCACGATCAATTCCGCATCGACTGGCTCGAGCGGCAGGAACCGGCGCACCTGCGCGCGCAATTCCGCATGCAGCCGTGGCGGCAGACCGTGCGCGTGCTGCGGCGCATGGGGCACGGCCACGCCGCCCAGGGCGTCGCGCTTCGGCGCGAGGTCTGGCTCGGCCGGAACGGCCGCGTGGGTGCGTGGGCGGCCCCCGGCTGGCGCTGGGCGCCGCGTGCCGGGCACGGCCTGCTGGGCACTCTGGCGGGCCACGGCCACCGGCCCGGCCGGCTGGTGGCCTGGATGGCAGGTGTGTGGCTGGCGTGTGGGCTCGGTTACCGCACGGCCCTGACCCAAGGGCTCGGCCCGCAGGCCGCGCCGGAGGTGGACCCGTTCGTCTATTCGCTGGATCGCCTGCTGCCGCTGGCCGATCTGCACCCGCCGGTCGCCTGGGCATCGGGCGGTGCGGGGGCTGCCGCGCTGCGATGGCTCGGCCAGGCCGAAGCCGGGTTCGGTTGGCTGGCGATGGTACTGCTCCTGGCGTCGCTGGCCGGCTGGATGGACCGCGACCGGCGCGGTTGAACGTCGCGCGACGGTGTCGTCGCGAACAGCCAATGTTCGACATGAGTATCTATCCGGGCGTCATGAGTTGCCGTAGAGGCACGCGCTGACGACCCCCGCGTTCTTGGGGGCACCCCCCATTCGGAGCGACCCGGGCTAGGGGGCGGCTCCCCCCAGTTGACAGGCTCCCGTTGGGCGCGGGCCGCGGCGATGCTCTCGCCGTCGGTCACCTGACCTGCCTCGGGAACGCTCCATGAACTGGCTCCTGTCTCCACCGCTGCGGTCCGCCGTCGCACTTGCCGCGTTGGCGTCGCTGCTGCTGAACGTCGCGCTCCTCGCGCCGTCGTTGTACATGCTCGAAGTCTTCGACCGCGTCTTCGCGAGCCGTAGCCTCGAAACGCTGACCATGCTGACAGTGCTGGCGGCGCTGGCGCTCGGGCTGGCCTTCGCGATGGACCGCGCCCGGTCGCTCGCCCTGGCGCGTGCCGGGCGCATCGTCGATGCGACGCTCGCGCCGGCCGCGCTGGAGGCGCTGCTGGAAGACGCCGCCACCGCGCGCGGGCGCATGGACCGCCAGGCCGTGCACGACGTCGCCCGGCTGCGCACCTTTCTCGCGGGGCCGGCGGTGCAGGCGCTGTTCGACGCGCCGTGGCTGCCGCTGTACCTGGCCGTCATCTATGCGCTGCACCCGGCGCTGGGCGTCACGGCCACGCTGGCCGCGGCGCTGCTGTTCGCCCTCGGGCTCGCCACCGAGCGGATCCTGCGGGCGGACAACGATGCGGCGGCCGGTGCGAGCCGTGCGGCGGCGCGGCAGGTCGAGGCGATGTCGCGCAATGCCGAGGTGTTGCTGGGCATGGGCATGTTGGCCAACGCGCTCGGGCGCTGGAGCGGCCTGCACGACCACGCCTTGGCGGCGCAGGGGCGCGTGGGCGCCGCGCACGCTGCGCTCTCGGCGCTCGGCCGCATCGTGCGCCAGGGTGTCCAGGTGGGCATGCTGGCGCTCGGCGCCTGGCTCGTCGTGTCGGAGCATGCGTCGCCCGGCATCATGGTGGCGGCGACGATCCTGATCGCGCGTGCACTGCAGCCGGTCGACCACCTGATCGCCGGCTGGAAGTCCCTGCTCGAAGTGCGCGCCGCCTGGCAGCGCCTGGGTCAGGCCTCGGTGCCCGCGGGTGCGGAGTCGGACGTGCAGCTGCCGGCGCTGACCGGTGCCCTGCGGCTGGAACGCGTGAGCTTGCAGGCGCCGGCGACGGGGCTGCCGATCATTCGTGGCGTCAGCCTGGCGGTCCAGGCCGGGGAGTGCCTCGGCCTCGTCGGCCCCAGCGGCTCGGGCAAGACCACGCTCGTGCGGCTCGTGCTCGGGCTGCGCACGCCGCAGGCCGGCACGGTGCGGCTCGACGGCGTGGATATCGCCGTCTGGCCGCGGGCGCAGCGTGCGGAGGCGGTGGGGTATCTGCCGCAGGACGTGGAGCTGTTTGCCGGCACGGTGGCCCAGAACATCGCGCGCCTCGGGCCGGTGGATTCCGACCGCGTGATCGCGGCCGCACGGCTGGCCGGCGTGCACGATCTCGTCACGCGCCTGCCGCACGCCTACGACACCGAGATCGGCGACGACGGCACGTCGCTGTCGGGCGGGCAGCGCCAGCGCATTGCCCTGGCGCGGGCCGTCTACGGCATGCCGCGCCTGGTGGTGCTGGACGAGCCCAACGCGAATCTGGACAACGAAGGCGAACAGGCACTGTCGGCGGCGATCGACGCGCTCAAGCAGGCGGGGACGACGGTGGTGCTGGTCTCGCACCGCCCGTGGCTCATGCGCCATGCCGACCGGCTGACCGTGTTGCGCGACGGCGCGCTCGAAGTCTGCGGGCCGCGCGACGAAGTACTCGCCCGGCTGGCCGGGGCCACCGTCCGCCCGCTGCGCCCGCTGAGCCCGATTCCGCCGCACCCCGCCGGCACGATCACCACGCAGGCCGCCGTGGCCGCGCAAGGAGAACTCGCATGAACCCGAACCAGCTCCTTCCCGCACGCGCCGGCGTGTCTACGCTCGCACTGCGGCTGACCCGGGCCGCGCCCCGCCACGACGACCGGGTGGCCAGCCGCGGGCTGGCGCGCCGCGTGATCGTGCCGTCCGCTGTCGTGGCGGCGCTGCTCGCGCTCTGGAGTGCCACCGCGCCGCTGGCCGGCGCCGTGGTCGCGCCAGGCCAGGTGCAACCGGAGTTCGGCCGCAAGGTCGTGCAGCACCAGGAAGGCGGCCTGCTGCGCGAGTTGCTCGTGCGCACCGGCCAGCCGGTCAAGCGGGGTGACCCGCTGCTCGTGGTGGCCGACGTGCGCAACGACGCCGCGGTGGAACTGCTGCGCCGGCAGCATGCGGCCGAGCGCCTGCGCGTGGCGCGTGCGTCGGCCGAACTCGACCTGCGCGACAGCGTCGCCTGGCCCGCCGACCTGCGTGACGCCGGCACTGACGATGGCGCCTCCGACGCCTTGCGGCGCGAGCAGCAGCTCTTCGACGCGCGCCGAAGGGTGATGACCGAGCGCGTCAATGCGTTGCAGCTGCAGCAGTCGCAGGTGCGGGCACAAGAGATGGCGATGGACGCGCAGGTCGGGTCGATGCAGCGCGCCGCGGAGTTGTCGCGTGCCGAGCTCGATGTCAACCGCGAACTCGTCGCCGGCGGATTCATCCAGAAGACGCGCCTGATGGGTTTGGAGCGCGTGACCGCGGATGCCGACGCGCGCTCGGCCGCGGCGCGCGGGCAGGTGGCGCAGGCGCGCGGCCAGCTCGTCGCGCTGGGCCATGCGATCGCGCAGGCGCGCGCCGAATACCGCCAGCAGGCCGCCGACGAGTTGAAGGCCGCGAGCGCGCGCATCGACGAACTCGACGACCGCCTGCGCCCCGGCGTCGACCTCGTCGAGCGCCAGACCGTGCGCGCGCCGGTGGACGGCATCGTGATGGCCTTGCGGGTCAGCGCGCCCGGCACCGCGATCGCGCCGCGCGAACCGCTGCTGGAGATCGCACCATCGGGCGAAGGCCTGGTCGTCGAGACGCGCATCGAGCCGCACGATATCGACCACGTCAGGGCCGGCGGCGCCGCCGAGGTGCGCCTGGCGGCCTTCGACAACCGGCGCGTGCCGCTGCTGCCGGCGACCGTGCGCACCGTCTCGCCCGATGCGTCGAGCGACGTCGCGGGCCAGCCGCCGCACTACCGCGCGCAGGTCGAGGTGTCGGCCGCCGAACTTGCGCGCCGGCCCGAACTGCGCCTGCAGGCCGGCATGCCGGTGGAGGTGTTCATCACGACACCGCCGCGCACGCTGTTCGAGTACCTGCTGGAGCCGCTCGGCCTCTTTGCGCACCGCGCGCTGCGCGAGCCCTGACAGAGCGGCCAGCGTTCACGTCGAGATCCAACGCAAGGAGCTTCACCAACCAACCACGGCCCGGCCGTGACCCCGACAAAGGCATCACCGGCGATGAGTGCGGTGCCGGCGATGCCCACCGGACGGCGCGCTGCCCACGAGGCGGCGCGCCGTCCGGAACAAGGCCCGCACTCGAACACGGAAACACAGTCTGTCATCACACCCTCACTGGAGAAATTCATCATGGCAATCATCAATGGCACCTCCGCCAGCGAAGTCCTCATCGGCAACACCGATCCGTTCAACCTGAACGACACGCTCAACGCCAACTGGTCGGCGGGCGACGACACCATGGCCGGCGGCACCGGCAACGACATCTACAACGTCAACTCGGTGGGCGATGTCGTGCTCGAGAACGCCGGCGCCGGCATCGACACCGTCGTCTCGCGCATCAACAGCTACACATTGGGCGCGAACCTCGAGAACCTGACGCTCGACAATGCGCTCGTCGCCACGTGGACGCCCTTCGGCGTGGTCTTCGTGCGTGCCGCCGTCAACGGCACCGGCAACGACCTCGCCAACACGATCACGGGCAACGACAACGCCAACACGCTGTCGGGCCTGGGCGGCAACGACACGATCTACGGCGGTGGCGGCAACGACGTCATCAACGGCGACGACGGCAACGACTGGCTGTTCGGCGACGCCGGCAACGACACGGTCAACGGCGGCAGCGGCAACGACTACGTGTACGGCGGTGACGGCAACGACATCCTCGACGGCGGCTCCGGCAACGACGTGCTGGTTGGCGGCACCGGGGCCGACGTGATGCGCGGCGGGTTCGGCAACGACGTCTATTACGTCGACAACGTGGGCGACTCGATCACCGAGGTGGCGCTGTTCGGCGGCACCGACCAGGTCTACTCGACCGTCAGCCACACGCTCGCCGCATCGGTCGAGAACCTCACGCTCACCGGCACCGCCGCCAACGGCACGGGCAATGCGTCGGCCAACATCATCATCGGCAACTCGTCGGCCAACGTGCTCAGCGGCAACGACGGCAACGACACGTTGAAGGGTGGCAGCGGCAACGACACGCTGCTGGGCGGCAATGGCAACGACGTGATCAACGGCGAGCTCGGTCTCGACTTCCTGACCGGCGGCGCCGGGGCCGACAAGTTCGTCTTCACGTCCTCGGGCGTGGCGAATGCGGACACCATCACTGATTTCAGCCACGTCGACGACGTGATCGAACTCGGCAACGCGCTCGACGCCGCCATGGCCGGTGCGATCAGCCCGGGGTTGAAGGGGCTCGTCTTCTCGGGCGGCAACGTGGTCGGCAATACGCTGTCCTCCGCCTGGTACTTCGAAGGTGTCGGGTCCAACGGGTCGGGCACGGGGTTGAGCGGCATCTACGTCAACACCCAGACCGGGGACATCAACTACGACCCCACCTCGGGCGTCGCCGGCGACAACGTGCTGCTCGGGCGTGTGAGCTTCGCCATCGCCAGCACGCTGGACTACACGGACTTCGTGCTGGGCGGCTGATCTGCCGGAAGGCAGGACCCTGGCGGCCCGAAGGCCGCCAGTTGGGCCGCAAACGGGTGCCGTCCGTCGGCCGCCCGATGGACCGGCCGGCACCCGCGCAGGTGCCGGCCGGGTCCAGACTCCAGGCATCCCCAGCAGCCTGCCATGCCGATCTACGAATAGGCCCGCAGCGACTGCGGCAACCCATTCGAGGCGCTGGTGCGTTCGAGCACGGTGCCGGAAGGCCCCGCGTGCCAATCGGCCGCACTGGAGCGCCAACTCTCCGTCTTTGCCGCGCCGGCGGGGTCGTCCCGCGCGCCGGAGCGGGTGCCGACGACCGCCGGACCGTGCGGCATGTGCGCCCACGCGGACGGCCCCGGCGCCTGCCACCTGCCGTGACACAAAGACGCGCAGCCAAGCCGCGGCGTTGATACCCGCAGCCGATGGCGGGATTGGTGCTTGCGTCGCCCGGCGTCGTGACGCGAACTGCTAAGCTGGCCACATAGTTCGATTGGCAAAGCAATGACTGCGGTCTCGCCTCGTATCCCGACCCCTCGTTCCCCAAGACCTGCCGTCGGCGACCGGCCGAAGGCGCGCCTTGCTGCCGCCTCGGCGTCCGCGGCGCAGGTGGTGGCCGGCGAGGTCATGCATGTCATGCCGCTCGTGATGGACGCGATGCGCGTCGCGATGCGCAGCCAGGCCGGCGAGCAGCTGTCCGTGCCGCAGTTCCGCTGCCTCAGTTTCGTCGGCCGCGAACCCGGCACATCGATCGGTTCGGTGGCGGCTTTCCTGGGTGTGACGATGCCCACGGCCTCGGCCATGATCGACCGGCTCGTTCGGGCGGGCGCGGTGTCCATGAACACCTCCACCCGCGACCGGCGGCGCCAGGAACTCGAAATCACGCCGTCCGGCCGTGCGCAGCTCGACCTGATCGAGCAAGGTGCGCGCGTCGAGATGGCCCGGGCGCTGGCTGCGCGCAGCGCTGCCGAACTCGAGAAGGTTCGCGACGGCCTGACGGTGCTGCGCGCCGCATTCGGCGTCACATGACGCGTCACTTGCCAAACCACCTCACTGGGGCACCGTCCATGGTCCGTCGCCGATTCCCGTTGTCCGTCGTCATGCCGCTTGTGGCGGCATACCTGCTGGCCGCCTGCAACCGGCCGTCCGAGAACGCGCCACCGTCCGCAGCCGTCGCGGCGCCGGCGGTTGCCGGCAGCGCCGGCGCTTCGGCCGCGGCCGGCGCGGCGTCGGCGCCGCCGGTGAGCGTGACCACGATTCGTGCGCAACAGCGAGACCTCCCGGTACAGCTTTCCACCACCGGCACGGTGACGCCGCTGGCGAGCGTGGACGTGCGCGCGCAGGTCACGAGCGTGGTGTCGCGCGTGCACATCAAGGAAGGACAGAGCGTGCGCGCGGGCGACCTGCTGTTCACGCTGGACGCGCGGGCCGACGAGGCCAATGTGGCCAAGGCGCGCGCGCAGATGGCGCGGGACGAAGCCAGCCTGGCCGACGCCCGGCGCCAGCTCGCGCGCAGCCGCGAACTGCTGGCGCAGAACTTCATCTCGCAGGGGGCGGTGGACGCGAACCAGTCGCTCGTCGATGCCCAGACCGCCGCCGTGGCGGCCGACCGCGCCGCGGTGGACGCCGCGCGTGTGGCCTTGTCCTATGCCCGCATCACCGCGCCGCGCGCCGGCAGGGCCGGCGCCATCAACGTCTATCCGGGCACCGCCGTGCAGGCCAACCAGACCTCGCTCGTCACGATCACCCAGCTCGACCCGATCACGGTCGCCTTCAGTCTGCCGCAGCGCCAGTTGCAGGATGCGCTCGCAGGGCTGAAGGGCGAAGGCGCTGCCGTCACGGCCACGCTGCCCGACGGCAGCGGCGCGGTGAAAGGTCGGCTGCAATTCGTCGACAACGCGGTGGACGCGGCGTCGGGCACGGTCAAGGTGAAGGCTCAGTTCGGCAACCCGGACACCAGGCTTTGGCCAGGGGCGTTCGTCAACGTGGCGATGACCGTGCGCACGCTGAAGGATGCCGTCGTGATTCCGCAGGCTGCGGTCATCCAGAGCGCCCGCGGCCCGATCGTCTACGTGGTCAAGGAAGGCGCGGCGACGCCGCGGCCGGTGCAGGTGGTGTTCGCCCAGGGCGACGACGCCGCGGTCACCGGCGTGGCCGCCGGCGAGCGCATCGTGCTGGACGGTCGTCAGAACGTGCGGCCCGGCGCCAGGATCGTGGAGCGCCCGCGTGACGCCGGCGGGCCGGGCGCGGCGGCGTCGGGTGCCGGGCGCATGCGGGGTGC
>JAHECD010000223.1:0-2266 GCA_024641945.1 Rubrivivax sp.
ACCTTCGGCGCCTTGGGACAGACCCGTTTCGATGCCGCCGGCACCTATACCGGCGCCGAGAAGGATGCGGTCTACGTCGCGCCCGGCGCGCCACGTGCGCTGTTCGTCGGTGCCCGCGTGAAGTTCTAGGGGCGTCGACGCGGATGAGGCCGATGCCGACTTTTGCCTACCGCCGGCGCGGTCGGCGCGTTGGCCAGGCATCGCGGGGGCGGGGCAAGAAGCCTGCCACTTCGCCCGGCGTGCCCAGCGCGGGCAGCGGCGGTCTTGGCGTGTCGAGGGCTGTTCTCGTGCGGGCTGGGTCTGGCCTCACTGCCGCATAATTTCGTAAAACCTGTCCAACGCGTCGGCACTGGTGAGACCCGTGCTTCCGGACCGGTCGACCTTGCCACACCCCGCCCGAGGGTGACGGCGCCCTAGGAGACAACACATGCCGCCACCGCATGGCGTGTCGACGCCCCGCTCGCGTCGCGCCGAGGAACTGTCCCGGCCAATAGCCTCTTCGTTGGCCCTGCCGACCCATCACGTCGACCTGATCGAACAGTCGCACGAGCGTTGCGCTGCGCTCGGACTCTCGCGCATCGAGCGGCCCGACTTCTCGCCGCTCGGGCGGTCTGATCTGAACGTCGCGCGCGAGCGCAACCTGCGCCTGCACACGCATGCGGCGCCGGTGATGGAGATGCTCTTCGAGCAGATCGTAAACACCGACAGCATGGTCGTGCTGTGCGACACCACGGGAACGGTGATTCATTCGATCGGCGACGATGAATTTCTGGCCCGCGCTTCCAAGGTCGCGTTGCAACCGGGCGCCAACTGGTCGGAAATCTCCAAGGGAACCAACGCCGTCGGGACCGCACTCGTGTCCGAGGCGCCGACACTCGTCCATGCCGACGAGCACTATCTGCACGCGAATCACTTTCTCACCTGTTCGGCGGCGCCGATCCTCGATCCGCTCGGCAACATCCTGGGTGTGCTCGATGTGTCGGGCGACCATCGCAGCTATCACCGGCACACGATGGCGCTGGTCAAGATGTCGGCGCGCATGATCGAGAACCGCTGGCTCTCCGACGACTACCGCCATGCAATGCGGTTGCATTTCCACAGCCGCGTGGGCTTCATCGGAACCCTGATGGAGGGCATCCTCGCGGTGTCGCACGACGACCGCATCGTCGGCGCGAATCGCGGGGCCCTCGAGCAGCTGGGCCTGTCGGGCGCGGCACTGCGCATGCAGAGTCTCGTATCGCTGTTCGGCACCTCGGTTGGCGCACTCGTCGATCGCTTCCGCTCCCCGCTGGCGACCCCGCTCGAGGTTCGGTCGGAGGCCGGTCGCACGTTCTATCTCCACGCCCGATTCAACTGGCCGGTCTGGAGCCAGGTCACCGACGCAGCGGTGGCCAGCGGCTCCATGCCGGCGTCCGATTCGCCCGCGAGGGTCGAGCGCGGGTCTGCTGCCGACACAGCGGCCGTCTCTCTGGTGGCGCCGGTGCAGGCCCACGCAGGCCGCGGGCCTGCCGGACTGGCATCTCTGCTGACGGGCGACGCGCAAATGACGGCGCTGGTAGGCAAAGTGCGCCGCGTGCTCGACCGCGACATCCCGATCCTCGTGCTCGGCGAAACGGGCACCGGCAAGGAGCTGCTCGCGCGCGCCATCCATGCCGAGTCGGCGCGGGCGGGACAGCCTTTCGTGGCCGTCAACTGCGCCTCGATACCCGATACGCTGATCGAAGCCGAGCTCTTCGGCTATGAAGGAGGCGCGTTCACCGGCGCGCGGCGAAAGGGGGCGGTCGGCAAGATCGTGCAGGCCAACGGCGGCACGCTGTTCCTGGACGAGATCGGCGGCATGCCCGTGCCGCTGCAGGCGCACCTCCTGCGTGTGCTGCAGGAGCGTCAGGTCACGCCGCTGGCGAGCGCCCAATCGGTTCCGATCGATCTGGCCATCATCTGCGCGACGCACCGCAACCTGCGCGAGATGATCGACGCAATGGCGTTTCGCGAAGACCTCTACTACCGCCTGAACGGTCTGGCCGTGAAGCTACCGCCACTGCGTGAACGAACCGACCTGGCCGCACTCGTGCGCCGCATCCTCGAAGGCGAGTCGGGCGGCCGCCCGCTGCGCCTGGGTGCCGAAGCGCAGGGCCTGTTCGACCACTATCCGTGGCCCGGCAACGTGCGTCAGCTCTTCAACGTGCTGCGCACGGCCGCCGTGATGGCAGGGGGCGAGACGCTGATTTCGGTCGACCACCTGCCGGACGACTTCATCGAGGATGCA
>JAHECD010000223.1:2276-2676 GCA_024641945.1 Rubrivivax sp.
CAAGCGGCTTCATCCGTGCCTGCCAAGTCGCTCGAAGACCTGGAGCTCGATGCCATCCGCCGGGCCGTCGATGCCGCGGGCGGCAATATCTCCGCCGCGGCCAAGCAACTCGGCGTGGGCCGCAATACGGTCTACCGCAAGCTCCGCCGAATGCAGAACAAAGCGGATTGACGTCCGGTGCGCTGCGCATGCAGCGCGTGCGACCGGTATCCGTCGGTGCGATCGGGTCCAGCGGCGGCTAAGGACGTCTCTTTTCGTCTTTGCCCGCCGCAGCCCCGGGTCAGAAACCGCCCACCAGCCGCACCGCCAGCAGCACGTTGCGTGGCGTACCGGGTTCGAAGTAGCGACCGTTCGAATCGTTCACGATCACGCTGCCTGCATACGCCCGGTCGAACAGGTT
>JAHECD010000146.1 GCA_024641945.1 Rubrivivax sp.
CTGCCCCGGCCGCGGTGCGCGTCGAGGTGGTCGCGCCGGGCGCACTGAAGACCCTGCTCGAACGCTACCTCGACCTGTCGCGCATCGGCGTGCTGGCGGGCGGCGAGGCGGTGGGTGACTTCGAACTCACGCGCCTGATCGACGCCACGCCGGCCCAGGCACGCGAGCTGCTCCAGACCGAGGGTTATTTCGACGCGCAGATCCAGGTCGAGCGCGACCCGCCAGCCGCCGACGGCAGCCCCACGCGGGTGCGGGTCGTCGTCAAACCCGGCCCGCCCGCGCGTGTGGGCAAGGTCGATATCGAGTTCGAGGGCGACCTGTCGCGAGCGTTCGATGCGGGCGATGCCGTTGCACGCGAGACGGCCGCCGCGCTGCGTGGCGAGTGGGCACTCAAGCCCGGCACCGTGTTTCGCAATGCCGACTGGTCGGACGCCAAGGCGGCCACCCTCACGCGGCTGCGTTCGGCCGGTTATGCCGCGGCGACCTGGGGCGGCACGGCGGCCGACGTCGACGTGCCGAGCCGCCAGGTGCGGCTGTTCCTGATTGCGGACTCCGGGCCGCTGTTTCGCAGCGGCGAGATCGAAGTGACCGGGCTGCGCATGCACGACCGCCAGACGGTGCTGAACCTCGCCAATTTCGGCGCGGGCACCCCCGTCACCGAAACGCTGCTGCTCGACTTTCAGGATCGGCTGGTCAAGTCGGGGCTGTTCAAGAACGTGACGGTCACGCTCGACACCGACCCCGAGCACGCGGGCGCCGCGAAGGTGGTCGTGCGGCTGGCGGAGCAGTCGCGCCACCAGCTCACCACGGGCATCGGCATCAGCGCCAACTCCGGCCCGCGCGCGACGGTGGAACACGTGGACCGGCGGGTGTTCGGGTTCGCCGCGACGGCGCGCAACAAGCTCGAATGGGGGCGCGCGCGCCAGGCCTGGGACGGCGAGGTGTCCACACATCCCGGCTCCGACCTGTACCGCAACCTCGTGGGTGTGACGATCGAGCGCCTGAAGACGGACGACGACATCGTGCTGGCGCAGCGGCTGCGTGTCGGCCGCACACGCGAGGCCGAGCGCATCGAACGTTTCTATTTCGTCGAGTTCGACCGCAACGCCCGGCGCACGGCCGCCGCGCGCAGCGAGACCACCGCCACGACGCTGAACTACCACTGGATCTGGCGCGACATCGACGACCCGCTGCTGCCCACGGAAGGCTTGACGTTGTCGTTGCAGGGCGCCGTCGGACGCTCCGGCGGCAGCGTCTCCGGCGGCGGCACGGCCACCGGCCGCGGCACCTTCGGCCGCGTCTACGGCCGCGCCATCGGCTACCTGCCGCTCGGCCGCCAGTGGTACGGGCAAGCCCGGCTGGAGGTGGGCCAGATCCTCGGCCCGAAAGGCATCGTGGTCCCGGACTCGCTGGCGTTTCGCGCTGGTGGCGACGACTCGGTGCGCGGTTACGCCTACCGGACGCTGGGCCCGGTGTTCGAAGGTGCGGTCGGCAGCGGCAACGTGCTCATGACGACCAGCTTCGAAGTCGCCCATCCCATCCTGGCGTCGATGCCGGCCCTCTGGGGCGCCGTTTTCGTCGACGCCGGCAACGCCGCCGTGGGCTGGCGCGAGCTCAAGCCCGTCACGGGCGTCGGCGTCGGCATTCGCTACCGCAGTCCGGTCGGGCCGTTGCGGCTCGACTACGCCTGGGCACCCGATCTCGGGCGCGGGCGGCTGCACTTCAGCGTCGGGATCGTCTTTTGACACCGTGCCGTGCGCTTGAGGCCTGTACCCTGCGACCGTGGACCCTGGCCCCCCACCGATGAACGAAGCGTCCGACCCGACCCCGGCCGCCGGCGTGCCGCCGCATGGCCGTGCGCTGCGCCGGTGGCTCGTCGGGACGGCGCTGACGTTCGGCCTGCTGGTGGCTGCGGCCGTGGGGCTGGCCGTGTGGCTGCTGCGCAGCGAGGCGGGCACGGCGCAATTGCTGGCCCGCCTGCCGATCGTCGAGGTCACGGCGCCGCACGGCGCGTTGCTGGGGGACCGGTTCGGCGCCGAGCGGGTGCGCCTCACGTGGGCCGGCGGTGCCGGGTCGGTCGTGATCGACGGACTCGAGCTGCAAGGCATGTCGTGGCGAGCCGTCGTCGCGCCAGGGGTGCTGGCCAGTCTGCGCGCAGAGTCGATGCAGGCGCGCCGCGTCCAGGTGGTCAGCGGGCCGGCCTCGAGCGAGCCGCTGGCCGTGCCCTCCACGCTGCGCCTGCCCTTCGAACTCGACATCGAGCGCGTGCAGGTGGACGAACTGCGGGTCGACGCACTCGAACCCGCTCAGGCGTTATCGGCCAAGGTCCACCTTGGCGCCGGGGGCGGCGCGCAGCACCGGATCGAATCGCTGGGGCTCGACTGGGATCTCGTGCACGTGGAGGGCGGCCAGTTGCAGGTCGCCGCCGATGCGCCGTTCAAACTCGACACGCGGCTGCAAGTGCAGTCACGGCGCGGCACGCCGTGGCAGGCGACGCTGCGCGGCACGGGGCCGATCGAGGCCATCGATGCGCAGGCCCAGCTGCGCGGCGAAGCCGTGGCCGGCCGCGCCGCGCCGGTGCTCGACGCCAAGGTGCAGTTGCGCCCGTTCGCTGCCTGGCCGTTGGGCACGGTGGACGGCAGCACCCGCGGGCTCGACCTCTCCGCACTCGCCACCGGCCTGCCGCGCACCCAGATCGACGGCCAGGTGGTCGTCAAGAGCCAGGGTGCAAACGAACCGCTGAGCGCGGATTTGACGCTGGAGAACCTCGCGCCCGGGCGGTGGGACGCGGGGGGCGCGCCGCTGCGCCGCGCGCGCCTGTCGGTGCGCGGCAACCCGGCGCAGCCACAACGCATCGAGTTGCCCGCCTTCGACATCGAGTTTGCCGATGCCGCCGAGCCGGCCGGGCGCCTGCAAGGCCAGGGTGTCTGGGACGGCGGCCGCGCCACGCTGGAATCACGCCTGACGGGACTGCGTCCGCAGCGCCTCGATGGCCGCGCGCCGGCGCTGCGAGTGTCCGGCCCGCTGACGCTCACGGCGCGGGGGTTGCCGTCGCCCGACCCGCGCGCCGCGGGTGCAGCATCGGTTCCGGCGTCGGGTGCGGCATCCGCAGGCGCACCGGGCACCGCGCCCGGCGTGCGCTGGGCGGACGTCGTGGCAGATTTCAAGGGCACGCTGGAAGGTGTCGTCGACGGTGCGCCCAAGGCTGTCTCGCTGGTCTTCGATGGCGGTGCCGACCTGCAGCAGGTCACCCTGCGGTCGGTGCGCGCCACGGCAGGCAGCGCGACGGCCCAGCTCGATGCCCAGCTCCAGCGCCGCGCCGGCCAGCGGCTGCAACTGCGCAGCCAGGGCGTGCTCGACCGTTTCGATCCCGTGCCATGGCTGCCGGGTGCCGACAGCGCCGCCTGGCGGCGCGGCCCGCACCGCCTGTCGGCCAACTGGAAGATCGACCTGGCACTGCCCGAGAGCGCGGCGCAGCGGCCCCCGCTGCAATGGCTGCAGACCCTGCAGGGCGACGGCGATCTGCGCATCGTCGACTCGATGCTGGCGGGCGTGCCGCTGCAAGGCCAACTGAAACTGCAGAACGATCCCGACACGGCAGCGGCCCAACGCAGCCACGTGCAGGCCGAGTTCGTCCTGGGCGGGAACCGCCTTGCGCTGGATGGCCGCGGCGACCCGCTCGGCACCGGCGAGGCGGACCGCTGGCGCGTCGACGTCCAGGCCGACACCTTGAACACGCTGGCGCCCCTGGCCGCGCTCGACCCGGCGCTCGGCCCCTGGGCGCCGCGCAAGGGCGGCCTGCGCGCGCATTTGACGGCGGCCGGCCGCTGGCCCGCGCTGCGCACCGAAGGCGATGCCACCGTGCAATCGCTGCAGGCCGGGGAGCTGTCGCTGGCCAACGCCCACGCGCGCTGGAGCCTGGACGGCGGCGCAGCCCGGACCATCGACCTGCAGGCCGAAGTGGGCAAGGTCTCGTATGGCGCGCAGCAGGTGGAATCTGCGCGTGGAAGCGTTCGCGGCACGCTGGCGGCCCACAACCTCATGCTCGAACTGCAAACGCCCGGCACACCGCCACCGGTGGTCGAACGCATGCTCGGCCTGCGCACCGGCGCCGGCACGCAGTTGCAGGCCCAAGGCGAAGGCGCCTGGGTGCCGGCCCAGGGCGGTGGCGGCACCTGGCGCGGCCAGATGCAGCGCATCGCGGCCGGTGTCTGGGACGGCGGCAGCGCGAAGGCTTCCGACGCGTCGTGGCTCGACACCCGCGACCTGCGCGGCGAGGTGCGCATCGACGCAAAAGGGCGCGTCGTCGAGGCCACGACCACCGCCGGCCGCGCCACGCTCGCCGGCGGCATCGGGCTGCACTGGAGCGACGTGCGCTGGCGCGCCGACACGCAGCCCGCGACACTGGTGTTGCAGGCCGAGGTCGACCCGGTCGCCGTGGCGCCGCTGCTGCAACGTGCGCGCGCTGGCGAACAGGCCGGCTACCAATGGAGCGGCGACCTGCGCATGGGCGCGCGCATCGACGTGCGCGCGGGTGACCGGTTCGACGCGGAAATTTCGCTGCAGCGCCTCGACGGCGACCTGCTCGTCAGCGACGGCAGCACGCCGCAGGCGCTGGGCCTGACCGACGCCGATGTCACGCTCGTCGTGCACGACGGCCTGTGGCGATTCACGCCCAGACTGGCCGGCCGCATGCTCGGCACGCTGGGCGGCGCGGTGGACGTGCGCGCGACGCCGCAGCAACGCTGGCCCGGGCGCGATGCGCCACTCGAAGGCACGGTGCAGGTGCAGGTGCCGAACCTGGCGGTTTGGGCCGGCTTCGCGCCGCCCGGCTGGCGTCTCGAAGGCGAGCTGGCGACGACCGCGCGCCTCGGCGGCACCTTCGGCGCGCCGGAATACACCGGCGAACTGCGCGCGCAGCGGCTCGGCGTGCGCAACCTGCTGCAAGGCGTGGCGCTGAGCGACGGCGATATCGCGATCGCGCTCAAGGGCGATACGGCGCAGATCGAGCGCTTCACCCTGCGCGGCGGCGACGGCACGCTCACCGCCACCGGCAGCGCGAACTTCGGCAGCGCGCCCAAGGCGCAATTGGCGGTGACGGCCGACCACTTCCGCGTGCTGGGCCGCGTCGACCGCCAGCTCGTGGTCAGCGGCAACGCGTCGCTGGCAATTCGGCCGGACAAGCTCGACCTGACCGGCAAGCTCGGCGTGGACACGGGCCTGTTCGACCTGACACGGCGCGATGCGCCGTCGCTCGACGAAGACGTGACCATCGACCGCGAGGGCCCGAGCAGCGCCCGTGCCGAGCCGGCGCCGGTATCGCCCATGATGCGCAATGCCAGCGTGTCGATCGACGTGGACCTCGGCCGCAACCTGCGCCTGCGCGGGCGCGGCCTGGATACCACGTTGGCAGGCACGCTGCGTGTGAGCACGCCGGGCGGCCGGCTGGCCGTCAACGGCTCCGTGCAGACCCGCAACGGCACCTATGCCGCCTATGGCCAGAAGCTCGAGATCGAGCGCGGCGTGGTCATCCTTGCCGGCCCGCTCGACACCGCACGGCTGGACATCCTGGCCCTGCGCCCCAACCTCGATTCGCGCGTGGGCGTGTCCATCGCCGGCACGGCCCTGAACCCGCGTGTGCGCCTGTACAGCGATCCCGAGATGAGCGACACGGACAAGCTGTCGTGGCTGGTGCTCGGCCGCGCACCCGACGGCCTGGGCAAGGCAGACACCGCGCTGCTGCAGCGCGCCGCGATCGCGCTGCTGGCCGGCGAAGGCGAAGCGCCAACGGACAGCCTGATGCGCGCGATCGGCCTGGACGACATCTCGGTGCGCCAGAGCGACGGCGAGGTGCGCGAGACCGTGATCACGCTCGGCAAACAACTCAGCCGGCGCTGGTACGTGGGTTACGAGCGTGGTGTCAACGCGACCACGGGCACCTGGCAGCTGATCTACCGCATCGCGCAGCGTTTCACGCTGCGTGCGCAGAGTGGCCTGGAGAACTCCCTCGACCTGATCTGGACCTGGAGCTTCGACAAGCTCTGAGTCCCGCAGTCGTGCGGGTACCGGACGTCAGGCCACGTCGGCGCAAGCGTCTGCCGTCGCAGGCGCTTGCCGCAGGCATCCGGCAAGCGCCCTCGCGAGGCCCTGCGCATCGATCGGCTTGGAGACGAAGTCGTTCATGCCGCCAGCCAGATAGCGCGTGCGGTCCTCGAGCATGGCGTTCGCGGTCAACGCGATGATCGGCACGGCGCCCATGGCGCCGGGCAGGGCGCGAATCGCCCGCGCGGCGGCTTCGCCGTCCATGCCGGGCATCTGGATGTCCATCAGGATGCAGTCCCATGGCCCCGACGCTGCGCGTCCGACCGCCGCCATCCCGTCCGAGACGATGTCGCAGCGATGCCCCATGCGTTCGAGCGTGGCGCGGATCACGAGCTGGTTCACCTCGTTGTCCTCCGCCACCAGGATGCGCATCGACGGCACCGCGGCGACTGCTGCCGGCGCCGGCGCTGGCGCGGTGTCGGCACCGCGCTCGAACGCGATCGTGACGGTGAACGAACTGCCCTGCCCCGGCGTGCTGTCGACCGCGATCTGGCCGCCCATCAGGTCGACGATCTCGCGGCTGATGGCCAGGCCGAGGCCGCTGCCGCCGTAGCGGCGTGCCATGCTGCCGTCGGCCTGGGCAAACCGCTCGAAGAGCCGCGGCATCGCGTCGGGCGGGATGCCCACGCCGGTGTCGCGCACCACCACCCTCAAACCCAGGCGCTGCCCCGCGAGCTCGCCGGTCATGATCGACACGTCCACGTGACCGCGCTCGGTGAACTTGACGGCATTGCCGATCAGGTTGTACAGGACCTGCCGCAGCCGGTTGCCGTCCCCACGCAGGCGGCGCAGCGTCGTCTCCGGCACGTGCGTGCGCAGCAGCAGGCCCTTGTCGTCGGCGCGCGGGCGCAGCGTGCCGACCACCTCGTCGACGAGCGCACGAACATCGAAGTCGATGGACTCCAGGTCCATGCGCCCGGCCTCGATCCGCGACAGGTCCAGGATGTCGTCGATGAGCGCAAGCAAGGTGCGGCCGGACGACTCCACCGTGTGTGCGTACCCTCGCTGCTCGGCCGACAGCGCCGTGCCCAGCAGCAGGCTGTTCATGCCCAGCACGCCGTTCAGCGGCGTACGGATCTCGTGGCTCATGGCCGCGAGGAAACGTGTCTTGGCCTCGCTGGCCGACTCGGCGGCCGCCTTCGCCGCGCGCATCTCGCGCTCGGCACGGGTCACGTCGCGGAAGATGCTGACGACCCCGCCGTCCGGTGTGCGCCGTTCGACCACGTGGATGACGTCACCCGTGGCGAGCGCGTGCTCGAACTCCGAATCGGCGCGGCGGTGACGGGCGACACGCGTATCGCGCCAGGCCGCGCGCTCGGCTTGCGCCGCTGCGCCGGGGTGGACGGTGTGCGAGGCCACGCTGGCCAACCGTTCGAACGGCGTTCCCACGTCGAGCACCGGTTTCAACCAGGGATGAAGATCGACGTAGCGCTCGTTCCACGCCACGATCCGGTCCTGCGCGTCGCACAGCAGGAAACCGTCGCTCAGTGCGCCGAGCGCACGGTCCAGCGTGGCCTTCGCCCGCGCGGCGTCGGCGCGTGCGCGCAGCTGGCGCGCGAACTGCCAGTGTGTCGCGGCCGCTGCAGCCAGCACCAGCGCCACCAGCACGACGGTCATCGTGAGGAGCATGCGACGGTCATCGCGCCAAGGAGCGAGAACGCGGTCGAGTGCGATGGCCGCGCTGACGCTCAGCGCCGGATACAACAAGGGCCGCGCGGCCACCAGCGACGGCTCGGCCCGGATGCGACCGGATGCTTCCGCCGCTCGTCCCGTCAGCGCGTCGAATGGAAGTGCGCCGGCCTGAAGACGCCGGCCCGACAGACCCTCCATCAAGGGCGCGCTGGCCAGCAACACGCCGTCATCGCGCTCCAGCGTCATGGACGGGCCGGCCGCCTCGCCCGCGGGCGAAAGCACGGCACCGAGCTGCGATATCGGCACCAGCGCAATGGCCAGGGCGGATTCTTGCCCCAGCTTCACGGCGCGCAAGAGCACGAGCACACGTTCCGAGCTGGCGCTGTAGGTCACCGGCGCACTGATGCCGAGCGTCGCCGGCCGGCTTGAAAGGGCGCGCGACCGCATCGCGGCATCCACCGACTGCCCGATGGCCGCGCTGCCCGACCGCGCGGTGGCAAGCACATGCCCGTCGCCCGAGACCAGCGCCACGTCACGAAGCATCAGGTTGCGGTCTGCGGCGGCGGCCAGCAGCCGCTGCGCCAGGGCCGCGTCGAAGGCGCCGCCCGCGCCGATGGCGGGCGCCACCTGCAGCGGCAGGCCCGCGAGAAGGGCATCCAGGCCCAGGAACGTGCGGTTCAGCGCGACCTCGGCACCGGCGACCATTTGCTCGGTGGTGAGGGACGCGTTCTGCAGGACCTCGGTCCGGCGCCTTTCGACTTGCATCAGCACGGCGGCGACCACCGCGGTGACGATCAAGAGCGCGCACCCCCAGATGGCCAGGGTGGCACGACGGCGCAACCGTTCAGCGCGCACGGGCAGCCCGCAGGATCAGTGCAAGTCGAGCGCCGCGGCGCGCCCGACGGTTTGCCGCCACGTCACGGCGCAGGCCTCGCCGCAGCGACGCATCCAGGCGGGCAGCACGCTCGATTGCAGGATCTCGACACGTCGGCGCTCGTCCGTCTCGGTCCGTGCCACGGGCTTCATGTGCCCCTTGGTCCCGGTGCGGCACGCGGGTGCCCCTGTATTGCACGCCAGGCCCTCGATGGTCTCGCGCTCGGAGTCGGCCCAGATGCGCTGTTCCAGCTTGGGCAACTCCAGGCTCAGAGTCTGGCGCAGCGGTTCCGAGAGCGCGGCCCAGCTGGCCCCGTTGGCCACGAAGGCCGCCAGCCCCCAACTCACCGCCATCGGGTGGATATAGGTCGTGACCTCGTGCAGACCGATCGTATTGCCCGACATCGTCCCGGTGATGGCGCATTCGACACTGCCGCTTCGTAGGCTCGGTACGACCTGCGAAAACGCGGTCTGCACCGGCTCGGCACCGAGCGCGGAGATGAAGTCGGCCTGGGACGGCGACGACACACGCACCCGCCGCCCTTTCAGATCGGCAAGACTGGACATCGGCCGGGCACAGAAGATCACCTGCGCCGGATAGGCATAGACCGCCAGCAGCTCGATCCCGAAGCGCTGGCGCAGCAGCTCCGCAAGCCGCGGGCGGTAGGCCGCCACCGTGCGCTTGACGGCCTCGATATCGGGGTTCAGCCCGGCCAGGTCGATGCCGGCAAGTTCGGGTTCGACCACCGCGCTGCGGCTGAGCAGCACGGTGGCAAACGGCACTGCGCCCATCTTCACGACACTGAGCAGTTCCTCGCCGCTGAGCCCGGCGCGATCGAACGGCACGATCTCGGCCGTCGCGCGCCCACCGGTGAGCTGCGGCAGCTGCCGCGTCCAGAACGGCTCTTCGTGTTTGGTGTACTGGTTGATCCCCGCCAGCCCACCGACGATGCGCAGTCGTTCCTCGGCGGGGCGCGGCGCCGGCTGCGCCAGCGCCGCGCTGGTCAGGCACGCCATCGCGAGCGCCGCCAGCCGTCGCAGGCGGTCCATGGTCAGTCCGGGTCCGGGAATCATCGGGGCAACCTCATGCACCGTTCGCGCAGGAAAGGCGCCTTCGGTGAGGCCGATGCTAGAGGGCAGCCCTGCAGGGGCATCGTGCCAAAATCAGGGCACTGCCGCCGTAGTTCAATGGATAGAACGAGCGCCTCCTAAGCGCTAGATGCAGGTTCGATTCCTGCCGGGGGCGCCA
>JAHECD010000039.1 GCA_024641945.1 Rubrivivax sp.
CCGCCGTGGCGCGCGGCGCGTGGTTCGGGCCGTTGCGCTGGCGCCCGCTGCGTGCGCCGGTGGCGGCCGTTCGCTAGGGCCGCACGGGCCTCATGCGCCGCGAATTTGGCGCAGCGCAAGGACGCACCGCCTCGTCAATGGCAGGGTAGAGATCGAATCTACTGCCAAGAGAGCGTGGTGAAAGGAAGCCGAAAACGTTGGATCGGTTGGCTGATGATGGGGGCGGCTGTTTCCTGGCCCGTCGCGGCCTCTGAAGGCGATCGTGCCGGGGACGGCACGGCGCGGCTGTTTGCGTCCGAGGTCGAGCGCAGGCTCGAGGTACCGCGTGAGGCCCAGGCCATCTTCATGCGCCTGGCCGATGCCGCGCTCGTCAACGCCGGGCTGATGCCGCTGCCGCCCCAGCACGTGCTGGTCGTCGATCGCAGCCCCAACGTGCAGGCCGCCGCACTGCTGCTGCGCACGCCGCAAGGCGAATGGCGCTGGGTCGGCGCGAGCCCCGTGTCGACCGGGCGGGTCGGGACCTATGAGCATTTCCTGACGCCGACAGGCGTGTTTGCGCACAGCCTGGACAACCCGGACTTCCGCGCCGAAGGCACGTTCAACAGCAACGGCATCCGGGGCTACGGCGTGCGTGGCATGCGGGTCTTCGACTTCGGCTGGGTCATGGCCACGCGCGGATGGGGCAAGGGCGGCGTAAGCCCGATGCGCCTGCAGATGCATGCGACCGACCCGGCGCGCCTCGAGCCGCGACTCGGGCGCCCCGAGTCGAAAGGCTGCATCCGCATTCCCGCCGCGTTGAATACGTTCCTGGACCGTCACGGCGTGCTCGACGCCGACTACGAAGCCGCGCTGGAGCGCGGCGCGTCGGTGTGGGTGCTGCGTGCCGACCGTCGACCGCTGCCCTGGCCCGGACGCTGGCTCGTGATCGTGGACTCGCAGGCGCCGCGCCGTCCAGCATGGGCCGCGCCTGCGCTCGCCCAGTCCGCATCCGGGCGGGCGATGGCGGCTGCCTGCTGAGCGCGGGCAAAGTGCGCCGGACGGGCGCCGCCTGCAGGTGCCGGCGTCGGGAAATCAGTGCACCATCAGCACGGGCAAGGTCATCGACCTGAGCACCGTGCGCGAGGCGCCACCCAGCACCCATTCGCGCGCGCGGCTGTGTCCATAGCAGCCCATCACGAGCAGGTCGGCGCCGAGGTCCGCGGCGAGCGACAACAGCGTGTCTCCGACGTCGGGCGATGTATCGCCCAGGCGATGGATGCGCGCCGACACGCGGTGTGCGGCAAGGCGCTTTTCGACGCGCAGCGATTCGTCGTCGGCATCCGTGTCGGCGTTGTTCCACAACGCGACGTGCACCTTGTCGGCGGCATGCAGGAGCGGCAGCGCAGCGCTGAGCGCACGCGCGGATTCGCGGGTCTCTTTCCACGCGACCAGCGCGGTTCGCCCGATCGCCGGCGGCAGGCCGGCATAGGGCAGCACCAGTGCAGGCGTACCGCTGTCGATCAGCACCGAGGGCACGAAATCGGCCATCACGTCGTGTTGCAGATCGTCGGGATCGCGCTGCCCGAGCACCAGCAGGTCGGCATACAGCGCCGCGCGGGTGAAGGCCTGCGCCGGCTCATCGCTCAATTCGGCCCAATGCAGGCGCGGCGCGCCTGCCGCCACGGCCTGATCGAAGCTCGCCCGTGCACGGTTGCGCCGCTCCTTGTCGAACTCCACCATCAAGGTCGCCACGTCCGCGCCCGCGCTGAACCCGAGTGGGTACTGGATCGCGGCCGGCATCGCAGCGAAGGCGGCGGTCACGTCGGCGTCGAACTGCTCGGCCACGTGGTGCGCTGCATGCAGGCGGGCGCCGCAACGGGATGACGAGTCGACGTGCACGAGGATCGAGCGGATATCGCTCATGGGGACTCTCCTAAGGGACGCCGGATGCGTCTGCCCGGCGGGGCACGGTGCCGACGCAGCAAACGGTTTGAAAGGGGGTGGCCATGTCAATCGCGCCCCAGGCGCGGCGGCGCCATGCCTTCGGCGGGCTCGCCGGTTTCGGGGTCGATCCAGACCGAAATGCCGAGTTCGCTTTCGGCCTCCTGCAGGCTTTCGCCGGGCTCGAGATCGTCCGGATCGAAGGAATGCATGTCGGCGAATGCCTCTTCGTAGCTCGTGAACGGGCCGAACTCCTGCCGGCCGTCCACGGTCTGCCAGTAGAAGCCGTCCGGCCTTGATGTGATGGGCTCGGCGACGCTGCGCAGCACCGCAGGAATCTCCTCCGGGACCACGGTTTCCTCGTCGAGGATCTTGGGTTTGTTGACTTTTGGCATGGATCGGCTCCCGGCCTCGAAGGCGCTGGTTGCAGTGTGAGTCTGAGCCCCAAGCGTACGACCGACCATGAGATGCATCAACGTCGGTGGGAGATCGCAGCTGCGTCCACCAGGGCCGCCCAGTCGGGGGGCTCGGCATCCGTCGCTGCCCGGCACGGCACCACGGCATCCCGTTCGTCGTCATTCAGCGCCTCGGCCGCGCGCATCTGCGCCTCGAGCACGTCCACGCCGGCTTCGGACGCGTCGTCGGCCCTGGCGGCGCGCGCGAGCACCCGTTCACGCAATGTCGCGGCGTCGGCCTGCACGTCCAGGATCACGAAGGGCACGCCGTGGGCCGCGGACAGCGCCCGCGCCCGGTCGCGCTGGTGGCGGCGCAGGAAGGTGGCGTCGATCACGGCCGTATGGCCGCCGCGCAGCACGTCGGCGGCCGCAGCGCGCAGGCGTTCGTGCGTCGCTTCGTCGGCCTCGGCCGAATAGAGGCCGGCGCCCAGCGCCGAACCGCTGCGCGCATGGGCCTCCAGGCCGAAGAGGCGCTTGCGCTCGACATCGGCGCGCACGCGGATCGCTCCCGTGGCTTCGATGAGCCCCTGTGTCAAGGTGGTCTTGCCGCTGCCGGGCAGCCCGTGGGTGATGACCAGCACCGGGAGCGCGTGCCGGCTCGATGCGGTGGCCTCGTCGAGATAGCGGCGGGCCACCGTGTCGTCGTGCGGCGTCGCCCCGGTGGCCACGCGCGGCGTCTTCTGGCCCGCGCGCAGCGCAGCCACCTTCGCCCTCACCAGGGCTCGGTACACCAGGTAGTAACGCAGTACGCGCGCGCCGCCATAGTCGCCGCTGCGCTCGAACCAGGTGTTCACCAGGCGATGGGCCAATTTGGCCAGGCCATGGCCGTGCAGGTCCATGGCCATGAATGCGAGATCGCTCACGACGTCGATCCAGCGCAGTTCTTCGCTGAATTCGATGCCGTCGAAGACGACGGTGCGGCCATCGATCTGCGCCACGTTGCCCAGGTGCAGATCGCCGTGGCCCTCCCGCACGCAGCCCGCCGCATGGCGCTGCGCGAAGACCGGCTCGAGTTCGTCGAAGACAGTGCAGTCCCAATCGCGCAGGCTGGCGAGCGCTTGCCGGGCGGCGGCGCCGACCAGCAGGCCGTCGAGCATGGACAGGTTGTCGAGAACCGGCCCGTGTACGGCCTGCGCCGTGCCGTAGGGGCTGTCAGCGCCCGCCACAACCACGTTGCGCTGGAAATCCCACAGCAGCGAGGCGAGCGTGTCGATGTTTGCCGCCTGCAGCGCTCCGCGCGCGGCCAGGCGGTCCCACAGCCCGTCCTGGTCGAAGGCGCGCATGCGGACGGCCTGGTCGATCGGCACGCCGCGGCCGCCGAGTTCTGGCGCGTCGGGCGAGCCGGTGACCGGCACGACGTCGAGGTAGAGATCGGGCGCGAGGCGCCGGTTCAGGCGAAGCTCTTCCTCGCAGAAGTGGCGCCGCCGCGCGAGCGTCGAGAAGTCCAGAAATCCCAGGGCCAGCGGCTTCTTGAACTTGTAGGCCAGCGTCGGCGTCACGAGCACGTGCGAAATGTGGGTCTCGACATGCTCGACCTTGCGGCCGAGGTGCTGTTTCTGCAGCGCCTGCTGCAGCCTGTCGACCATCTGCGACTGGGTGGCCGCTGTCAGCTCCGGTCTTGTGGCGGGGTCGTCCATGCGCGGCGAGATCTTCTCCATTCCATGACGCCTGCCGCGCACGTGTGCGCTTGCAACGTCTTGGCGTGGAGCGTGCAACCGGACCGCGAGGCCGACCTTGCGCTGGCTCAATTCAGACGGCGCTGCGCAACGCAGCAAGCACCTCGTCGTCGTCCACGGGGTGGAAGTCGGCATAGTGCAGGCCGACGGCGCCAAACGGCGACGGCTGCGCGAGGCAGACCAGATCGTCGACCTCGTCGCGCAGGCGCGCGACTGCCTCCGCGGGCGCCACCGGGACGGCGAGCAGCAGCCGTGCCGGATTGCGCCGGCGCAGGGCCTGCAGCGCACCGCGCACGGTGGTGCCGGTGGCAATGCCGTCGTCCACGACGATCACGGTGCGGCCCATGAGCGGCACCGCCGGGCGCCCTGCCAGATAGACATGACGCCGGCGCTCGATCTCGGCCAGCGCGAGCGCCTTCTCGCGCTCGATGTACGGCGCCCACGCCTCGGCATAGCCGAGCAGGCGCTCATCGATGACGACATCCGGCCGCTCGCCGTCGACGACGGCCGCCAGCGCGACCTCGGGCTGGCCCGGCACGCCGATCTTGCGCACCATCAGCAGGTCCAGCGGCGCACGCAGGCGCCGCGCCACCTCGGCCGCCACCGGCACGCCGCCCCGCGGAAGCGCCAGCACGACGGCGGGATGGTCAAACGTCATCACGGCCAGGCGGTCCGCCAAGGCGCGGCCAGCGGCTGATCGATCGGGGAAGGGCAGCATGTGCATCGTGCGCGGATTGTGCGGGTTGTGCGTCCCTCAGCGCCCGGCGCGCCATTCCTTCTGCCACAGCGCCTCGAGCTCGCGCGCCTGTGAGGGCGACGGCCCGCCGAGCAGCGTCTTGTGGCCCCGCCGCTGGACGAGTGCAACGACCCGCCCCTGATCGACCCAATAGAGCAGGACGAGGTTGTTCTCCGCGCAATCGTGGGGTTTGCACAAGCTGCCGAGAAGGGCGTCTGCCCCGTCGACCGTGACGGTGCGCGGCTGCGGCGCCGGCCCCGAGAGGCGCGCGATCCATCGCTCGCTCGCCAGTGGCCCGAGCGCGGCGCGCCAGACCACGCCGAACCGCTTGTCGCGCAGCAGCTGTTCCGGGTGCTGCGGGCCCGTCGCGGAGGGTGCGGCGCCTGGCAACACGTTGCGATTGGGGTCGCAATGGCGCAACGTCTGTCCCACGATACCGGGTCCGAGCGGCGCCAGCGCGGCCGCGCCACCTTCGACGGTGGCGAACAAGCCGTTGGCGTTGTGATGCAGCACGAAGGTCAGGCCATCGGCGCCGCGCACGTCGCCCGTCACGACAAGGCGGAAGTCCGCGTCCGCCCCTGCGGTGGGGTGCGTCTTGGAACCGCGCACCTTGTTCGCCTGAACGGTCTTGCCCGCACGCTCGACAGCCATCACGTCGTCGTAGAACTTGACACGCAGGGCGGTCGTGTCGCTGCACGCGTTGGAATACACGCCGGCGTACTGGCGATCCAGCGCGACGTCGAGCTTGGCGTGCGCAGGCAGCGCCAGTGAGCCTGCGGCCGCGACGCCCATGAACGCACGCCAAGCCACCAAACGGGAACCGACCTTGCTCATGACTCGCTCCATCGTCGCCAGAGTGTCCATCGTAGATCGCGCACCACCGTCTGGCGAGGCCTTCGGGCCAACCTTGCGACAATCGTCGACCTGCCCATCCAAGCCTTTGTGACCATGAGCCAGAACATCCTCCAATCCGTCCCCGCCGGCCAGCGTGTGGGCATCGCGTTTTCCGGCGGCCTGGACACCAGTGCCGCAGTCCACTGGATGCGCGCCAAGGGCGCCATTCCCTGTGCATACACGGCCCACCTGGGCCAGCCTGACGAGAGCGACTACGACGAGATCCCGCGCAAGGCCAAGGCCTACGGCGCCGACATCGCGCGCCTGATCGACTGCCGCCCGCAGCTCGTGGCGGAGGGCATCGCGGCGATTCAGTGCGGCGCCTTCCACATCAGCACCGCCGGCGCCACCTACTTCAACACCACGCCGCTGGGCCGCGCCGTCACCGGCACCGCGCTGGTGGTGGCGATGCGCGAGGATGGCGTCAACATCTGGGGCGACGGCAGCACCTACAAGGGCAACGACATCGAGCGTTTCTACCGCTACGGCCTGCTGGCCAACCCGGCGCTGAAGATCTACAAGCCTTGGCTCGACCAGCGCTTCATCGACGAACTCGGCGGCCGCAAGGAGATGAGCGAATACCTCATCGCAAACGGCTTCGACTACAAGATGAGCGTCGAGAAGGCGTATTCCACCGACAGCAACATGCTCGGCGCCACGCACGAGGCGAAGGACCTGGAGTACCTCGATGCAGGCATCCGCATCGTCAACCCGATCATGGGCGTGGCCTTCTGGCGCGATGACGTGGCGGTGAAGGCCGAGGAGGTGACGGTGCGCTTCGAGGACGGGCACCCGGTCGCATTGAACGGCCGCAGCTTCGCCGATGCCGTGGCGCTGTTCGCGGAAGCCAACGCCATCGGCGGCCGGCATGGCCTGGGCATGTGCGACCAGATCGAGAACCGCATCATCGAGGCCAAGAGCCGCGGCATCTACGAAGCGCCGGGCATGGCACTCCTGCACATCGCCTACGAGCGACTCGTCACTGGCATCCACAACGAAGACACGATCGAGCAGTACCGCGCCAATGGCCGCCGCCTCGGCAAACTGCTCTACCACGGCCGCTGGTTCGACCCACAGTGCCTGATGTTGCGTGAGACCGCGCAGCGCTGGGTGGCACGTGCCGTCACGGGCGACGTGACGCTCGAACTCCGCCGCGGCAACGACTATTCGCTGCTGAATACCGAGAGCCCGAACCTGACCTACCACCCCGAGCGGCTCACGATGGAGAAGGGCGAGGGCATGTTCACGCCGGCCGACCGCATCGGCCAACTCACGATGCGTGCCATGGACATTGCCGACACCCGCGACAAGCTCGAGGTCTACACCAAGGCCGGGCTGTTGGGCGCATCGTCGGATGGTTCGGTGCCGATGCTCGGCAATTGACGCGGCCGGGGCCGACTTCGGCCGATGACCAGCGCTAGGCTTCTGCGGTCACGGTGCGCCGGCCGGGTGGAATCTCAGCGCGCCAGCGCCGTGCTCGGATCCAGCGCATAATCGAGGGGTAGATTTGCTCAAGACCGTTTTCTGAAGGTCTCCTCTGTTCCCCGCCGCTCGGCGGGCGTCGGTCGAAAACCCCATCGGTAAGTTGCTTGCGTGTTTCTGCACTGCGTCGGCATGTGCTGCGCAGCTTTTTTGATGAGGAATTTTCAATATGACTACCCAAACTGGCACCGTCAAATGGTTCGACGATGGCAAGGGCTTCGGCTTCATTACGCCTGAGGGCGGCGGCAAGGACCTGTTCGCGCATTACAGCGAGATCCAGAATGCCGGCGGCTTCAAGAGCCTGAGCGAAGGTCAGCGCGTGCAGTTCGAGGTCAAGGAAGGCCAGAAGGGCCCCCAGGCCGCGAGCATCCGCCCGGTCTGACGACCGCGCGTCTCGCACCACGGAAACCGCAGCTTCGGCTGCGGTTTTTTTTTGGCAACTCAGTCGTCCGCGGCGGCGTCGACCGTGTCATCCGTGTCGACGTCGGCCGCTGTTGCGTCGGGGTCGGCATCGGCGGTCAGCGTGAGCAGGATGTCTGCATACCAGGCGCAGTTCAACCCCAGTGCTTCGTCGACCTCGAGTTCACGATCGCCCACGTCGAGGCGCGCCGAATGCACACCCAGCAACATCCAGGGCAGGTCGATCGAAGGCGGGCCCGCCGGGTCGGTCGCGCGCAACACCACTGGCGCGCCACTCGTGCCGCGGTGCGTGCGCGCATCGGTGAGAAAGTAGCCGTGTCCCTGGAAACGCAGTCCGTAGGCTGATGAGAGCACCGCTTGCCGCACCACCGGCAGGTGGTGCAAGGCGTCGTGAAAGCCCAGCGGGAAGCCGACGATCAGCAGCGACGAGCCGATCTCGACGCGGCCGTCCGGCGGCACCAGGTGGCCGGGGCCGAAGGCGCAGATGGCGGCGTTGGCGGGCAACGCCGAGCGATCGAGTTCGACCACCGCCACGTCGATGCCGCCGGCCGCATCGCGGCCCTGGCGCCAGATCGAGCGGCCATCCTTGTAGAGCAACATCGAAAAGCCGATCGACTGCGTGAGGTTCTCTCGGTCGGTGTGCAATTCGATCTCGATCCGGTCGGGCAGGTGCTTGCTCGCCTTGTCGATCACCACGTGCCGGCTCGTGACCAGAAAGAGCCGGCCGTCGCGTTCGAAGAAGAACCCACTGGCACGCGTGAGAAGTTGCGCGCCGTTGAAGGTGGCCACGCGTGCTGCTGAAAGCAGCAGGGAGTCGGCAGCGGCCGTCAAAGCAGCGAGTCGTCCGCTTCGGTCCGTTGGCTGATGCGGGCCACCACGTGCTGGCGGCAGATATTCTGGCCCACCACGGTGAGTTGAAGGTGCCCGCCGCGCCACTCGAGCCAATCGAGCGACACATAGTCGTCGATCCGTTCGCTGTCGAGCAGATCAGCCCGTTGTGATTTGAGGCATTGCACTGCGTGCGGAAGTTCGTTGCGCAGGGTGTCCAGGGTCGTGGCGCCGAGCCGAGCGGAAGATGCGATGGGCTTCTCCAGAAACGAAGCCCGACCTTACCACCGGCGGTGTCGTCCGTGGCCGCAGGCTGGCGCGCGACCCTGCGGCGGATGCACACTTGCGTGAATCCGGGCACACAGCCCTGGTTTGTGCGGAGCCCCTGGAGACCGTATGCAAATATTCCTGACCGGTGCGACCGGTTTCATCGGTCAGGCCCTGGTGTGTACGCTGCGTCGGCGTGGCTGGGGGGTGACCGCGCTCGTGCGCGATCCGCAGGGCGCGCCGGCGCGCTGGCTCGAGACCCAGGGTGTCGCCCTGGTCCGCGGTGACGTCACGGCAAGTGACGGCCTGACGCAGGCGATGGCGGGTGCGGACGTGGTGATCCACAACGCCGGCATCTATGAGATCGGCGCCGACGCAGCCTTGCGTGAGCGCATGCACCGTGTCAATGTGCGGGGCACCGAGCATGTGCTCGCTGCGGCGCTCGAAGCGCGCGTTCCGCGCACGGTCTGCGTGTCCACCGTGTGGGCACTGGGCCCGACCGGCACGCAGCCGTCCGACGAGCGCCAGCGCCATCCGGGTACGTACCTGAGCGCCTATGAAAAGAGCAAGGTCGAGGCCCACGCCGTGGCGTTGGCCTATCGCGCGCGCGGCCTGCCGCTCGTGCTGGCCATGCCCAACGGCGTGGTGGGCGCCAACGACCATTCCGTCTTCGGCTATTTCCTGCGCCTGTATCTGCTGCACCGCATGCCGCCGATGGGCTGGGGGGCCGACACCCTCTACGCCTTCGTCGACGTCCACGCCCTGGCCGAGGGCCTGGCGCGATGCGCTGACCGTGCCGCCATCGGTACCGACTACGTGTTCTGTGGCGAGCCCGTCACGGTTCGCGCCATGTTCAGCCTGTGGGCTCGCTATCCGGGCGGCATGCGCCCGCGCCTGTGGCTGCCTTTTTGGATCATGCGGCCGCAGATGGCACTGATGGAGCCCCTGCTGCGCGCGGTGGGCTTGCCAGCGTTCATGTCACGCGAGACCGTGGACGTCTCGCGGGCGCACCTCAACTACTCGTCGGCGCGTGCGCGGCGCGAACTCGACTGGATGCACCCGCTGCCGTCGGAGATGTGGGATGCCATCGTCACGCGCGAGGCCCAGTTGCTGTCGCTGCGAAACGGACTCGTCAATCGTCTGCGGCCCCTTCCCGTGGCACCCGACTCCTTGCGGTAGAGGCCACGAACCTGAATGATGCTGCGGTGCCGGTCACTGCAGTGCCGGCCACAACGCGGCATACAGGTGGCAGCCGCTCCCCGCCAGCACGAAGAGGTGCCAGACGAGGTGGCCGAAGCGCAAGGACTCAACCACGAAGAAGCCGGCGCCGACGAGGTAGGCGACGCCGCCGCCGACCAGCCAGGCCGTCGGTGCACCCTGCGCCTGTGGCGGCAACCCGTTCCAAACGAGCAGCAGCACGATCCAGCCGAAGAGGATGTACAGGCCGGTGGAGAGCCGCGCATCGGTGAGGCGGCGGCACAGCTTGAGCCAGGCACCGGCGAGCGCCAGTGTCCAGATCAATGCGCAGGTCAGGCTGCCCGGCGTGCCGCCCAGCAGTCCCAGCGTGAACGGCGTGCTGCTGCCGGCGATGAAGACGTAGATGACTGCGTGGTCGAGCGAGCGCCACCAGAGTTTGGCGCGGCCGGCCGGCCACGCGTGGTAGGCCGCCGATACACCGAACTGCAGCACCATCGAGGCGATGAAGATGCCGACGCCGGCCGCGCCACGGGCGCCGGCCAGTTGTGCCGCCGTATCCGACAGCATCGGCCAGGCGGCCAGCGCGAGCACCACGCCCAGTGCGTGGCTGAAGCTGTTGGCCCACTCCTCGGATGCAGTCTGTTGGCGCGTGTCCATACCCCGAGTAAAGCGCGACGGGCGGTGCGCTGCGTCCCACAACATGGGGAGAACAGGCCGACATCCGTGGGGGATTGCACACCACGCATGCACTTGCGTGTTCACCCGGCCACCCTGTGCTTGCGACGGCCCTAATTCCTGCGCGCTGCGAGGGACGCAATCAGCGTTGAACTCGTACCGAATTTGCAATCGATCGACTGAAAGCCACGACCGGTCATCGACCCGTTGCAGCCGTTCGCGCTCGATGCTTTGTACGGGACCAGGGCGCCGGGCGTTCTCTTGCGCTCATGTCACCCGGGTCAGCCGCGCGCTGGCATGCGATCAAAGCAGTCGACTTTGGCGTGTTAACACTAATTCAGTGGAGCATGGGTGGCGCGAGACAATTCGCGCATGGAGATCACGCAAGCCCAATTCGAGCAGATCAAACATTGCTTGCCCACGCAGCGCGGCAATGTCAGTCTGTCGAACCTGACCGTGCTGAACGCGGTGCTCTACGTCGCAGAGCATGGCTGCAAGTGGCGCGGACTGCCCAAGCGGTTCGGCAATTGGCACACCATTTACACGCGGATGAACCGCTGGTCCAAGGCAGGGGTTCTAGACCGGGTGTTCGAGCAGTTGCAGCGGGCTCAGGTGGTACGCATCAAGATCGAAGCCGTGTCGCTCGACAGCACGAGCATCGAGGTGCATCCCGATGGCACCGGCGCGCTAAAAGGGACGGCCCACAAGCCATCGGCAAGTCCAGAGGCGGTTGGAACACCAAGATTCATATGGTTGCCGCGGATGCTCGAACGGCCATAACGTTCTCGCTGTCGCCGGGCCAGGCGCACGACGCGCCCGAGGGCCGCGCACTGATCAGCCGGCTTGACACGCCAAATCGCCCGCTGCGCCTGCTCATGGACCGCGCCCACGAAGGCAACGAGACGCGGCAGCTTGCACTCGATCTGGGTTTCATCCCAGTTGTGCCGCCGCTCAGCACCAGGGTCGAGCCTTGGGAGTACGACCGCGAGATGTACAAACGGCGCAACGAAGTCGAGCGATTGTTCCGCCGCCTCAAGGGCTACCGTCGAATCTTCTCTCGCTTCGAGAAACTCGACATGATGCTCCTTGGCTTCATCAGCTTCGCGCTGATCGCCGATGGACTTCGGTTGTGTTGACAGGCCCTAGCAGCCCACGCAGGCCGCCAACGCTGCGTGACTGCCCTCACGTGTCTTCTCGGTCATGTAGTCGAGGAATACACGCGTTCGCTGCGGGATGAACTTGCGGCTCGGCAGAGCGGCGTACAACGCCAGCCGGCCGGTGATCCAGGGTTGCAGCACGCGCACCAGGTCACCGCGGGTCACATACGGGGCGACGAGATCGAGCGCCACCGACGTGATGCCCGCGCCGTCGAGTGCGGCGCGCAGCAGCGTGTCGGTGTGGTTGGCCCACATCACCGGTTCCACATCCACGGACTGGGCCTGCGTCGGCCGGTCTTCGCGCCACATCGGCCATTGGATCGACCTGCTGCTGCTCCAGTTGAGGCGCAGGCAGTCGTGCGCCGGCAGTTCCTCGATCGCCGAAGGTGCACCGCGGCGTTTCACGTACTCGGGCGACGCGACCAGGATCGACACGGAGTCGGCGATCTTGCGCGCGACGACATCGCCGTCGAAGTCGGCCGCAGTGCCCATCATCGTGATGTCGTAGTCCTCGACCGACGGGTCGGGACGGGAGTCGACTTCGAGGTCGAGCACGATCTTCGGGTATTGCTGGCGGAACCCCGCGATCAGCGGCGCGATCACGTAGCTGGCCAGGACCGGAGCGGCATAGAGGTGCAGAACGCCTGACAACTCGTGGGTCTTCGAACTGATGGCGGCGTCGGCCTCGTCGATGTCCTGCAGGATGTGGCGCACGCGGTTGAGATACGACTGGCCTGCTTCCGTCAGGGTCAGCCGCCGGGTGCTGCGCTGAAGCAAACGTGTGCCGAGGTGCTCCTCCAGGTCGGCCACCAGCCGGGTCACGACGGGCGGTGACATGTCGAGCGAGCGCGCCGCTGCCGCGAAGCCCCCGTCGGCCACCACGCGCTGGAACACCCTCATCGATTGCAGTCGGTCCATGGGACTCCTTGTGGGGGATTCAAGCGGCGATTATTCCAATATTAGAAATGGTTTGTGTACGAGAAGGCTATTTTTCATCGGATTTAGAAATCCTACAGTCCACTTCATCGATGAAGCACAACCCACCGCTTCACCGACGTGGCCCGAGTCAGATCGTTCGACGCAGGTGCCACCGCAAGCAACCTCTCACCATGCAATCAACCGAAGGACTCCCATCATGAACCGCACCACTTTCTCTGCCATCGCCCTCGCCCTTGCCACGCTGGCCGCCGTGCCGGCACAAGCCGCCGATGGCGTCGCCCTGACCCGTGAGCAGGTCCGCGCCGAACTCGCCCAGGCCAAGCTGACGGGTGACATTTCCGCCAACGACGATTCCGGCCTCAAACTCAACCAGGTGTACCCGACCCGCTACGCGCCGCAAGCCGTGGGACATGGCGCGACCCGTGACGAGGTTCGCGCCGAGTTGGCCGAAGCCAAGCGCACGGGCAACATCGTGGCGGACAGCGAATCCGGCCAGAAGCTCAACGAACTGTTCCCGGCGCGCTACCCGCAAACCGCGGCCGCGCAAGGCCTGACCCGCGAGCAGGTCCGTGCCGACCTGGCCGAAGCCAAGCGCGACGGCGACATCGTCGTCGATGCCGAGTCGGGCCAGAAGCTGAACGAGCTGTTCCCGGGCCGGTATGCCAAGAAGGCAACGGTCATGGCTGGCGCCGTCTCCGGCGCGACCCGCAGCAACTGAAGACCGGTGCGCGCCTGACCGCGCGAACCACGGGGGCCGCCTGCTCGATGCAGGCGGCCCTTTTTTCATCCATCTTGGCGGCGTGTCCGCGCGTCAACCGATGTCAGGCCATACGCCGCGCAGTGCGCCGACCTCGATGCCGTTCCAGTTGTGCAGTCGAACGTGGCTGAGCGCCTGGATGAAGCCCGCATCCGCTTCGTCGAGGGGCAACAGGCGTTCGAGCAGCGTGGCCAGCACGACCTCGGAGGCGCGGCCGTTGTTGCCGTCGTCCATCTTGATCGCCACGCCGAGCCCCAAGCCGGGCAAGGCGGCGCAGTACATGCCCTCGGCGCCGCCCTTGCAGAACACCCGCTCGCCGAAGTGCTGCATCACGCGGGTATCGAACCGGCCCGTGCCGGCCACCATTTGCGGTGCACGCGCCACCGCGGAGCGCAGCCGCACCGCCGCGCGTGCGTGCCCCTCGGAAAGGCCGGTGCCGGTGGCGACGCGCGCGAAGGCATGGGCCAGGTGGCGCAGCGGAATCGCATAGGTGGGTATCGAGCAGCCGTCGATACCACGTGCCGTGCGGGCCAGGTCCCAGCCGGTGGCGGCCTGCAGCGCCGCCGTCACCTCGCGCATCACCGGGTGGTCGGCCTGCACATAACCACGCAGGTAGCCGGCCACGTCGCGCCCATCGGCCATCAGGCAGCCCAGGCAGACAAAGCCCGAGTGCTTGCCCGAGCAGTTGTTGTGCAGCGCGCCGGGGCGCTCGCCACGCGCGGCCATCGCCTTGGCGGTGCCGTCGAAGTAGGGCCAGTGGGCACCGCATTCGAGTGCGCTGGCGTCCACGCCCGCCTTCGCGAGCATGGCGGCCGCCGTGCGGGTATGCACCTCCTCGCCGCCGTGGGAAGCACATGCGAGCGAGAGTTCCTCGTCGGTCAGCCCCAGGCGCTCGGCGGCGCCACTGGCTACCAGCGGGAGCGCCTGCAGCACCTTGACCGCGCTGCGCGGGAACACGGGCCGATCGATATCACCCACCGCGGTGTGCACGGCGCCGGCGGCGTCGACGATGGCGAGCGAGCCGCGGTGGAACGATTCGACGGCGCCGCCGCGCAACACTTCGACAAGGACCGGGTGGATGTTCATGCCGGCAATGTAGCGCGAGCCTCCCTGGTCGGGACGCCGAGGCGACCACCGTGACAATCGAGCGATGTCTGTGAGCGCCCTGGCCCTCGTTCTCTGCGCCGCGCTGCTGCACGCGCTGTGGAACGTGGCCGCCAAGCAGGCGGGCGGCGACCAGCGCTTCGCCCTCATCAGCGCGGTGATGGTGTGTGTGCTCTGGGCGCCCGTGGCGGTCTGGTTCGGGTGGGACGAGTTGCCGCGCTGGGGCGTGGCGCAGTGGGGGCTGGTGCTTTCGAGTGCCGTCGTGCACGTGCTGTATTTCATCGTGCTGCTCAAGGGCTACCGGTTGTCCGACCTGACGGTGGTGTATCCCGTGGCACGTGGCAGCGGGCCGCTGCTGTCGTCGCTCGGCGCCGTGCTGTTGCTGGGCGAGCGGCTCACGCCATCGGGCGTGGCGGGGGTGCTGGCGGTGTGCGGCGGCGTCTTCCTGATCGCCGGCGGGCCGGGCCTGTGGCGTCGGGCGCACGATCCGGCGGCGCGCGCGCGCGTGCTCGCCGGCCTTCGCTGGGGCGGCCTCACGGGCGGGCTCATCGCGGCCTACACCCTGATCGACGGCTATTCGGTGAAGGTGATGCTCGTCGGCCCGGTGCTGCTCGACTATGTGGGCAACCTGCTGAGGGTGCCGTTCCTGTTGCCATCGGCACTTCGCGACCGCGCCGGCTTCGTGAGCGCGCTGCACGCGCAGTGGCGATACGCGTTGGTGGTGGCGGTGCTCAGCCCGCTCGCCTATGTGTTGGTGCTGTATGCGGTACGGCTGGCGCCGCTGTCCCACGTGGCGCCTGCGCGCGAGGTATCGATGCTGTTTGCGGCGCTCATCGGCGGGCGTCTGTTGGGCGAGGGCGAACGGCGGCTGCGCCTGCTGGGCGCGGTATGCATCGCGGGCGGCGTGGTCTCACTGGCCCTTGGTTGACGCCGTCGGCGCATGCAAGCTCGTCCGGTACGCGAAGCCGGCCGCTGCGGCGGATTCCGGGCGGCCCGGTTGGTGCGAATAGGGATTCCTCATTCGCACGGCCGCGCCTAGACTGCGCCGCCCAACCCTGCAGGAGGACTGACGTGGCCCGCTACCGCACCTTTGCCGAACACCTGGACCCGGCCGTCGGCCCCAAGCGCATCCTCGCGCTCGACGGCGGCGGCCTGCGCGGCGTGCTCACGCTGGGCATGCTGCGCGAGATCGAGACCCACCTGCGTGTGCGCCACGGCAACGACCCTGCCTTCCGCCTCGCCGACTATTTCGACCTGATCGCCGGCACCTCCACCGGCGCCATCATCGCCGGCGCGCTGTCGCTCGGCATGAGCGTGGACGAGGTCTACGGCCACTACATGAACCTCGGCAAATTCGTCTTCAAGCGCAGCCTGCTGCGTTGGGGCGCGCTGCGGGCCAAGTACGACGCGAACGATGTGCGCAAGGCGCTGCAGGACGTCTACGGCAAGGGCACGCTGGGCAGCATCGATTTCCGCACCGGCCTGCTCGTGCAGACCAAGCGGCTCGATACCGGCAGCGCGTGGCCGATCACGAACAACCCGAACGCGCGTTATTTCAAGGCCGGCACCAAGGCCACCACGATCCCGAACAAGGACTATCCGCTGTGGCAGGTGGTGCGTGCCAGCACCGCGGCGCCGTATTTCTTCGACCCCGAAAACATCCAGATCGGCAAGGCCGCCGATGGTCTCAAGGCGGTCACCGGCGACTTCGTCGATGGCGGCGTGAGCCCGTCCAACAATCCGGCGCTGCAGGCGTTGATGACGGCCACGATGGACGGTTACCGGCTCAACTGGAAGACCGGTGCCGACCGGTTGCTCGTGGTATCGGTGGGCACCGGCAAGTCCGACGCCGAGGTGGGCCACGAAGGCGTGATCACAGGCACGCCGGCGATCCACGCGGTGCTGTCGCTGAAGGCGCTGATGGAAGACTGCGCCGACCAGGTCGAGACGATGATGCAGTGGCTGTCGGTGAGCCCGACCGCGCGCCGCATCGACCGTGAACTGGGCAAGGCCGAGCCGGTGCTCGGCGGCACCGCCCTTTGCAGCTACCTGCGCTACAACGTGCTGCTCGAGCCCGGCTGGGTCAAGGACGAACTGGGCCTGACGATGAGCGCCAAGACGCTCAAGGGCCTGGAGGCGATGGACGAGCCCGACAACATCCCGGCGCTCGACAGCCTCGGGCGCACCGCGGGTACGACGCTCGTCAAGGCCGATCATTTCACGGCCGCATTCGACAGCCCCGCCAACTGACTGCCATCCGACGGCCCTGCGAGCGCCCTGCAAACACAATCTGAGCGCCGCGCGAGCGCCCCGCGCCGGGCGCTCGCCAGGCGGGCACCGACAATGCGCCGATGCAACTCATCGGCGTCGATTTCACCTGCGCACCCACGCGCCGCAAGCCGGTCACGGTGGCGCGCGGCCGGCTGCAGGGCCACGTGCTGCGCTTCGAGACGCTCGCGGAGTTGCGCGACCTCGCTGCGTTCGAAAGCCTGCTCGCCGAGCCCGGACCGTGGCTCGGCGCTTTCGACTTCCCGTTCGGCCTGCCGCGCCCATTTGTCGTCGATCAGGCGCTGGGGGACACGGCTGCCACGGTCAACGCCGAACTGCACCGCCGCTGTGCCAACCGCATGGCCTTCCGTGCGCTCGTCGATGCCTGGGGCAACGGCCGCCCCGCCGGCCAGCGCCTGCTTCACCGCGCCACCGACGGCGCGATGCCGGGCATCAGCTCGACCAGCCCGCTGCAGACACGTTACGTGCCCGTGGGCTTCATGTACTTCGAAGGCCTCGCGCGCCTGGTTCGCGCGGGCGTGACGATCCCGCAGATGCATGCCGGCGATCCCGACCGCGTGGCGCTCGAGGGCTACCCAGGCCTGCTCGCGCACGAACTGATCGGCCGCCGCTCCTACAAGAACAAGGACGAGGCCGACCGGCTGATCGCACGCAAGGACCTGGTCGATGCGCTCGAGCAGGGACGCTCGCGGCTCGGCGTGCGACTCAAGCTCACGCACGCCCAGCGCGACACGTTGACCGACGACACCAGCGGCGACCGCATCGATGCCGTGCTCTGCCTCGTGCAGGCGGCGTGGGCGAGCACCCGCGAGGCGCATGGGCTGCCGGCGACGATCGACCCGGTCGAAGGCTGGATCGTGACCGCGCCGCGTGCCGAACCGGCATGAGTGGGCGCCGCAGGCAACGCGCTATCCGTATCGCGCGCGGTTCATTTCATTGACGCCGCCGCCGCGGCCGCACGAAAGAGACCGCGCATCTCGGCGTCACTGCCGTCGCCCACCTGCAGCAGGTGCAGCACCGGCGCCTGCGTGCCGGTCACGACCCGCCCGACCTCCTGCCAGATCGACGCGATCTCGGCGCGCACCTTGTCCACGTCGTCGTTGGCACCCACGATGACGAGCACCTTGTGCAGCGCCGCGCGGCGCAGCAGTTCCGCGAGTTCGAAGCGCGTGCCGGCGCGCTGCTGCGTGTACTCGCGCAGGTCCAGCAGCACCACGCCGGCACGCTCGATCAGTGCCAGCACGACCGGCTGCCAGGTCGAGTTGGCACAGAACATTTCGTTCACCCGAAAGCGGCCGTCGGGGTCGCGCGCATCGTCCATCGCGGCGAGCCGGGGCGCCACCTGCGCCGGGTCGGCGACGTAGCGCTCGCCGAGCCGCCGGCCCAGGAACGCGAAGAATTCGTCCGGCTCCATGAATGCACCCGCGAGGTCCGGGCCGGCGATCATCCAGACGGGCGCGGCAAAGCGCCAGTGCGCGAGAAACCGGTCGGTGAAAGCCTCGCTGCGGTTCGAGGGCTTGAACACCCGCAACAGGAGCAGCGCCCCCAGCGGCGGCGGCGCGCGGCGGCATGCCAGCCACAGCGCGGCACGTTGCAGCCAGCGCCACAACAGCCACAACAACACGATCGCCAGCGCGAACCATTCCATGCTGTGGCCGGTCTTGTCCTCGAACGACATGAACAGCACGATGCCGGCCGCAAAGGCCGTCACCAACGCCCAATACGCGCCGAGCGCCAATTGCAGCTCGCTGAACCGCTTTTCGCCGTAGCGTCGCGCCAGCCGCAACAGCATCCGCCACGACGCCAGCGCTGCCACGCCCAGCACGGGCACGAGTGCACCGGCCGCCAGCGCCCATTCGCGCGCGGTCACGGCCTCGTCGGCCGACGAATCGTCGAATTGCGCGATCACGAAGATCAGCGCGCAAGCCACGAACAGGCCGACCGTGAAGGCCGCCACCAGCGGCGGCCCCGCGCCGCGCACCGCCGGCCGCATGAAAGCGGCCAGCATCGCGGCCAGCAGCGCGCAGCCGAGCGCAAACGCCGTGCTCGCGAGCCAACCCACGCCACCCATCGTGATGCCCAGGCCGAAGGCGGCCATCGACAGCCCGGCAGCGGCCCACACGCGGCTTTCCCGCACACCCGCCTGGAAGGCCCAGGCGAGCGCGGCCGGCAGCAAGAGCAGCGGCCACACGATCATGTTCGTGGCCACCGCGCCCAGCTCGGCGCCGGGGTCGTCCAACGTGCCCATCGCCTGCGACAGCACGACCAGCGCGAGCCCCATGCACAGCAGCAACGCCCACCAGTAGAGCAAACCGCTGAAGAACTGCACGACCATCACGCGCCTGCGCAGACGGCGTGCAGGCCGGGTCGGGTCGATCGTGGCGCCGCCGCCAGCGGCACCGTCGCCCGCGCGGGGTTCTGGATCTTCAGCGCGGCGCACATCGATGCGCAGCGCCGGCGCAGGGTGTGCCGGCTGTGTGGCCGCTGGCTCGGGCGGCGCAGCCACGGCCAGGGGCCGCGCCATGCTCGCTTGCAGCGCCACCACGGCGACGGCGTAGCGCCGCTTGAACCACGCCGCCAGTGCCACCGCCACCGGCACCAGCAGGAGCAGCAAGACCACGATCACGGCGGCCCATTGGGTGGTGTTGAGGTCGTCGCCGGAGGTCATGCTGGGCGGGAGTGTGCCTGCGTTCGGGGCCGGCGGTAGAGTGCCCTTCAGCCATGCCGCCGCCCCACCCGGACCACCGCCGCGCCGCCTCCAGCGCCGCTCCCTTCGAATCCTGGTTCGCGGCGCGCGGCTGGCAGCCTTTCGACTTCCAGCGTGCCGTCTGGGCTGCGATGGCCGCCGGACGCAGCGGGCTGCTGCATGCCACCACCGGAAGTGGGAAGACCTACGCCGTCTGGATGGGCGCGCTGTCGCGCCGTCAACCGGCCAGCGGCCTGCAGGTGCTCTGGCTGACGCCGATGCGTGCGCTGGCGGCCGACACCACACGCGCCCTGCAACTGACCCTGCCCGACCTGGCCGATGGCTGGAGCGTCGGCATGCGCACTGGTGACACCCCCGCCGCCGAGCGCGCACGCCAGGACCGCCGGTGGCCGAGCGCGTTGGTCACCACGCCCGAATCACTGAGCCTGATGCTCACGCGCGAGACGGCGTGCGCCGATCTGGCCGGTGTGCACACCGTCATCGTCGACGAGTGGCACGAACTCATCGGCAACAAGCGCGGCGTGCAGGTGCAGCTGGCACTCGCGCGGCTGCGCCGATGCAACCCGTCGCTCGCCGTCTGGGGCCTGAGCGCGACGCTCGGCAACGTCGACGAAGCGATGGCCACGCTCGTCGGCCACGGCGACGGCTCGCTCGTGCAAGGCCGTATCGACAAGGCGCTCGTCATCGACACGCTGCTGCCGCACGAGCCGGGGCGCTTTTCGTGGGGTGGACATCTGGGCGCGCAGATGCAGCAGCCGGTGGTGGACGAGATCGAGAAGTCGTCGACCACGCTCGTGTTCACCAACGTGCGCTCGCAGGCCGAGATCTGGTACCAGCTGCTGCTGCAGGCGCGGCCCGACTGGGCGGGGCTGGTCGCGCTGCACCACGGGTCGCTCGACCGCAGCGTGCGCGAATGGGTCGAGGCCGGCCTGAAGGCCGGTCAGCTGAAGGCGGTGGTGGCGACGTCGAGCCTGGATCTCGGGGTCGACTTCCTGCCGGTCGAGCGCGTGCTCCAGATCGGAAGCGCCAAGGGCGTGGCGCGGCTGCTGCAGCGCGCCGGCCGCAGCGGCCACGCGCCGGGCCGCCCGAGCCGCGTGACGCTGGTGCCCACCAACACGCTCGAGCTGGTGGAAGCCGCTGCCGTGCGCCGCGCGGCGCTCGCCGGGCGGGTGGAGTCGCGCCGCACGCCCGACAAGCCGCTCGACGTGCTCGTGCAGCATCTCGTGACGGTGGCGCTCGGCGGCGGGTTCGAGGCCGACGCGCTGTTCGACGAAGTGCGCAGCGCACCCGCCTACGCCACCTTGACACGCGACGAATTCGACTGGGCGTTGGTCTTCTGCGAACGCGGCGGCGAAAGCCTGGGCGCCTATCCCGACTACCACCGCATCGCGTGGGTCGACGGCCCCGGCGGGCCGCGCTGGCGCGTGCCCGACCGTGGCATCGCGCGTCGCCACCGGTTGCAGGTGGGGACCATCGTCAGCGATGCCGCGATGCATGTGAAATGGCTGTCCGGCGGCACCATCGGCACGATCGAAGAAGGGTTCATCGGCCGCCTGCGCGCGGGTGATGTCTTCGTCTTCGCGGGCCGCGTGCTCGAATACGTGCGCACGCAGGACATGGCCGCGTACGTGCGCAAGGCCACGGTGCGCAAGGGGCTCGTGCCCACCTGGGGCGGCAGCAAGATGCCGTTGTCGAGCGAACTCGCCGATGCCGTGCAGCAACTGCTGCACGGTGCGGGGCAATGCGACTTCCTCGACCCCGAGATGCAGGCCGCCGGGCCGATGCTGCGCGCGCAGATGCGTCTGTCGAAACTGCCCGCTCCGGGCCGCCTGCTCGTCGAGCGTTTCATCTCGCGCGAGGGGCACCACCTGTTCCTCTACCCCTTTGCCGGGCGCAATGTGCACATCGGATTGGCGCAGCTGATCGCCTGGCGGCTCGCGCGCGCCGAACCGAATACGTTCTCGCTGAGCGTCAACGACTACGGCCTGGAGATCCTGGCGGTGAAGCCGCTGGAGACCGCGCCCTTCGACGACGGCTCGATCTTTGCCACCGACACGCTGATGGACGACGTGCTCGCCAGCTTGAACAGTGGTGAGCTCGCGCAGCGGCGCTTTCGCGAGATTGCGCGCGTGGCCGGGCTGGTCTTCGGCGGCTACCCCGGCGCGCCCAAGAGCATGAAGCAGCTGCAGGCGTCGTCGGGCCTGTTCTACGAAGTCTTCCGCAAGTACGACGCCGGCAACCGCCTGCTGCGCCAGGCCGAGCAGGAAGTGCTGGCGCAGGAACTCGATCTCGAGCACCTGGCCGCCAGCCTGCGCCATATGAAGGCGCAGGCACTCGACTGGTCCGTGCTGGCGGTACCGAGCCCGTTCAGCCTGGCGCTGATGGTCGAGCGGCTGCGCGAGCAGTTGTCGACCGAGAAGCTGAAGGACCGGCTCGACCGCATCCTCGCGCAGGCGGAAGCCGCCCTCGCCGAGCCAGCGCCGCAGCCCGCCGTGCCGAAGTCAAGACGACGCAGGCCGCCACCGGCATAGCGCACGCCGGCAGACCTTAGGGATGGCGCAGCCGCGCGCCGCGCGGCCCACTGTGGGCTTCGAAGCCGATCTTTGGGGACCGCCGCATGACTCCTCGCATTTCCAGCGCGTTCATCGTCGCGGCCGTCGCCGCCGCACTCGTCGCCTGCGGCGGAGGCGTCATCGCGACGCTCGGCGCCATCGGTGCCGCCGGTGGCGACTTCACGGTCGACGTCGACGCATCCACGCCCGGTCTGCAGACCGCCCCCAGCGTGCCGGGCAACGCGTTCAGCGATCCGCTGGGCATCAATATCCAGCTCGACGCCAAGACCAACGGCAGCCTGTGGGACAACTACTTCGAGTCCAGCTTCGGCATCGTGGTCAACAGCGGCACGCTCGGCACGGGCGCCTGCACCGCCGGCCTGAAAGGCACCGTCGATGGCCTGCGCATGGACCTCGGCGCGTGTTTCAAGGGCACGTTCACGAGCGTCAACCGCATCGTCTCGGACGACGGCAACACGGTGCTGCTGTTCGGGGCGTTCAACCCATCGCTGGCCAATGGCATCTGGGTCGACATCCACGACGAATCGCACCGCATCAAGTTCAAGAGCGACTCGGCCGGATGCGAATACCGCGGCGGCACGCTGACAGCCAACGCAGTCACGCTGGTGCAGGTGGCTGCCGACCTGCCGAACGGCGTCTTCAATGCCGTGCGCCAGTTCACCATCGGCGCCACGGTGTGGCCGACCGGCGAGTACGTGGGTGTGTCGGGGCTGCGCCTGACCAATTCGCTCGGCACGCTCGAACTCGAACGCCGTCGCGACGATCCGGCGACGCCCTGCGCCTGAGGCGCGGGCGGGCCAGCCGCGGGACGGCCGGTCACGGCAGCGGGGGAAAGAACGCCTCGCGCTTCAACGCGAGTTCGACCCTGGGCGTGCCGTCAGCGGCCGATACCGCCAGCACGATCTGGTCGTGCCCGCGAACGGCTCGCCAGAGCGCCGGCAGGTTGTCCGGTGGCGGTGCGCCGTCGAGCCGGTCGATGCGGTCGCCGGGTCGCAGCCCGGCCCGCGCCGCCGGACCCTCGGCGAAGACACTCGCGACGACCATCCCGCCGCCGCGTCGCACGGGCACGAAACCGAACCCGCCGGGCAGCGGCGAATCCAGCGCCGCGTGACGCACGCGCAGGCGCTGCCGGGCGATGTCGATGGTGAAGCTGCCGCCGTCGAAGAATGCCATGCCGAGGCTGCCGAGCAGCCGGTCGAAGTGGCCGCCGCGGCGTGCCGCGGTGCCGAGCTCGAGCGCCACCGGCACGTCGGCGCGGCCATAGCTGCCGACGACCGTGCGCACGCTGCGGGCATAACGCGCGCTCACGCTGCCGCCGAGTTCCTGCAACGTGAGCGCCGGCAGCGCCGCGTCGGCCGCGATCGCCTGCGCGCGGTGCGCGAACAGCACGACGGCGCCGGCATTTCCGGTGTCCAGCAGGCACGGTCCCTGAACGGTCGGGCTCAGGGTCGCGTCGACCACCGGCAGGCCATCGTCGATGCGCAACGGCACGTCGAGCGCACCGGGGCCGCCGTCGGCATCCGCATCGGTGGAGGTGTCCATGTCGAGGCGCAGTTCGCCGCGCTGGAGGTCGAACGTGGCCCGGTACCCCGCAAGCCACGGCATGGCGAGCAGCAGGCGGATATCGGCACCGGTGAACTGTCGCAGCGCTTCGAGATCGGCCTCGACTGCGCCCAGGCCGCGCCATTCGGCGTCCGTGCCGTCGGCACGGCGAAGCGTGACCGGCGGCAGGCGAAAGCGCCGCACGCGCACACGCGCACCGGCCAGCGCGACGGATTCGCTCCCGTCGTCGGGCATGGCCAGCCGGCGCGCCAGTTGCGGGTCGACGACCTGCCGGTTCGAGCCGGTATCGATGATCGCCAGCACCGGCTCCGCATCCAGCCGCGCACGAACCGCCAGCAAAAGGCCGATCTCGCCCGCGGGCAACCGCTCGAGCGCGAAGGTCGAAGCGGCCTGCGCGCGCGCGGCCGGCGCGACCGGCCATGCGGCCAGCGCGAGCAGCGCCGGCGGCAGTTGGCGGCGTGTCAGCCCCGGGCCGGTCGACGCCGGATTGCGGGCCGCATTCGGCGCCGCCGACGTGGGCGTGGTGAAGGCGCCGCTGCGGGACGTCATATCTCGCGCTCGAGTTCGGCCACGGTCTGCGTCGACCGCCGCGTCAGCGACTGCAATGCCGTGCGCGCATCGTCGAGCAGTTCGTCGCGGCGCGCCTCCATCGCCTTCAGCGCGGCGGGATCGGTGCCCCCCGCAGCGTCGAGCTGGTGGATCATGGCGTGCACTTCGTTGAGCTTGAACAGGGCGCCGCGGTAGACCCGGTTCTCGGCAAATTCGGTGAGGTCGCGGAAATCCTGCGTCAGCCCGCGGTAGCCGCTCCAGGCGGTGGAGATGCGGTGCCGGTGCACGTTCAGCGCCGGGATGAACCGGTCGGCCACGTGGTTGTAGTCCGCCACCGCACGGCACACGTTGTCGAACGCCGCCTGGTTGCTCGACAGCACCGACAGCGGGTTGGCCAGCTCGCCGATCCACAGGAACGCCGCCTGCTTGAACTCGTTCAGCTCGGCAGCGAAGTCGCCCAGCATCTGGCGCCGCCCGCTGGAACGCAGCGTTTCGACGAGGCGGCTGGCGATCGCGAACAGCTCGCCGCACAGGCGCTCACCGGCGCGGCGGGTGCCGTCGTCGCTGGTGTCGGTGGCGTCGAAATAGATGCGCTCGCCCACGTCCCCCAGCCGCTGCAGTTGGTCGCCCAGCGGCTCCAGCAGCACGGGCAGCAGGAACGGCAGGTCGAACGGGCGCTTCAGGTCGCCTTCGCGGCGCAGCGCCAGCGCGGACTCGCGCCGCACCCACTCGCTGTCGAGTGCCTGCCGGTCAACGAAGACGATGACGAAATCGCACTCGTGTTCGATCGCGTGGCCGATGTGCTCGGGCAGGCGCACGCCGGTGGACAGTTCGTCGACGTCGAGCCAGACCTCCACGTGCGGCGGGAAGTGCGCCGTCAGCGCGCGCACACGCGGCTTGGCTTCGGTGGCGTGGCTCAGGAAGACGCGCATGGTCCGCCCGTCATCGGCTACCAGCCGCCGAAGCGCGGCCAGGTCTCGAGCCGCCCATCGTTCGTCAAGACACGGTATTCGCTGAACTGCGCCGCCGTGGCGCACGCGTGGATCGGCAGCACCCGCAGCCGGCTGCCGAGCGGGAAGCGCTCGCGCACGTCCGCCGACGTGGCGTTGTCGCGCCGCGTGACGATGCCGTGCTCCTGGTTGACCGCGCTCACGGTCCAATCGTCCAGCGCCGTGCCGTCTTCGGTGCAGACGAGGCCGTAACCCTGGTCGATCGGGTGGTCCTGGGTGCCGCGGTCGCGGCTCAGCGCCATCCAGCCGGCATCGACCAGCACCCATCCCTTGTCCGCCTGGTGCCCGATGACGGTGGTCAGCACGCTGAGCGCGACGTCGTCCACGCGGCACACACCGAGGCCCGCCATCACCAGGTCGTTGAAGACGTAGACGCCGGCGCGCATCTCGGTCACGCCCGCGGCGTCGTGTGCCGACAGCGCCGTCGGCGTGGACCCCGTGCTGACCACCGGACACGGCAGCCCGGCGTCCCGCAGGTGCTGCGCTGCCTGCACACAACGGCTGCGCTCCTGCTCGGCAAAGGCCACCCGCGCGTCGTGGCCGAACCGGTGGTACGAGCCGCCCCCGTGCGTCATCACACCGCCGAGCACGGCGCCGCCCTCGTGCAGCAACCGGCCGATGCCGATGAGCGCGGGATCGTCCGGCGCGACGCCGGCGCGCTCGCCGTCCACGTCCACCTCGATCAGCACCTCGAAGGCGTGGCCGGCTGCGCGCCCGGCTTCCACCACGGCGTGCGCGCCGTCGGCCGAATCGACGATGACCTTGAGCGCGCAGCCTCGTTCGCGCAGCGCACGCACGTGGTCCAGCTTGCCCGGCACGATGCCGACGGCGTACAGGATGTCGTCGTACCCGGCGGCGAAGAAGGCCTCGGCCTCCTTCAGCGTGGAGACCGCGATGCCGTGCCCGCCGGCTTCACGCTGGCGCGCCGCGACGGGCAGGCACTTGGCGGTCTTGACGTGCGGCCGCAACCGCACGCCGAGCGCGTTGACGGCGGTCTGCATATGGTGGATGTTGCGCTCGAGACGGCGCTCGTCGAGCAACGCCACGGGCGTCTCGAGCGTGCTGAAGTCGACGTGGGCTGCGGCTGGCATGCGGGGATCCTCCGGCGCTTGCGCGATCATCCGGGCGGGAAGTCCTCGGAGAGGTGCAATGAGGGTGATTCTGCGCCGGTTGGCGCTCCGCGCCGGGCGCATCGTTGGGCGCGCACTGGTCGTGGCCGGTCTGGCATCGGTGTGGGCCTGTGCCGCGCGGCCGCCAGTGGAACTGTCGGGGCGCGTCACCCACGTGAGCGACGGCGACAGCCTGTGGGTGCAGACGCGCACGGCCGGCGCGCCGACGGAAGTCCGGCTGGTCGATATCGACGCGCCCGAGCTGTGCCAGGCGTGGGGCCCCGAATCGAAGGCGGCGCTCAAGTCGCTCGTCGATGGCAAGGCCGTCACGTTGCGCACCGTCGGGCGCGACGCCTACGGGCGCACGCTCGCGCACGTCGCGGTGGACGGCCAGGACGTCAACGCCACCCTGGTGCAGGAAGGCCATGCGTGGAGCGCGCGCGGCCGATCGGGCCACGGCCCGCTGCTCAAGCAGGAGCGCCTGGCCATCGCGCTGCACCGCGGGCTGCACGCGCGGCTCGGCGCGCTGCTGCCGCAGGACTTCCGCCGGATCCACGGGCCTTGCCAGGCAGGTGCGGCAGCGTCGGACGCCGTGCCACTTTCGGGTAACGCAGCGCCGCGCCGGGGCGCGGCGGCGGACGAAACGCCGCCGGCTACCGCGACGCAGCGCTGCGACGGCCGCACGATGTGCTCGCAGATGACGTCGTGTGCCGAGGCGACCTGGTTCCTGAACCATTGCCCCGGCGTCAAGATGGACGGCAACCACGACGGCGTGCCGTGCGAACGGCAATGGTGCAGACGCTGACGCCGCTGCGGTGGTGCGTTCGAGGCCGCGCCGCCCATGCGGTGGCCGTCCCGGCCACCCGCCGCCAAGCCGCGGCCAGCGCCTGGTGCGCAGGCGTGCTCAGCCGGCGCGGGTGTCCCGGGCCGCGGTCGCGGCCGCCAGAAAGTCGCGCAGCATCGGCGAGTCGTCGAACATCGCCGCGCTGCCGGCCTCGTGGAATTCAGGGTGCCACTGCACGGCCGCGATCCAGGGCCCGCCCGTCATGCGGATGGCCTCGACCATGCCGTCGTCCGGGCAGCGGGCCTCGACCTCGAAGCCACGGCCGAGGGTCTTGATGCCCTGGTGGTGGATGCTGTTCACGCGCGCAGAGGCCTGTCCGGGGTACAGCGAGGCGAGGCGCGAGCCGGGCACGAGATCGACCGAATGGTGCAGCTTCTCGTACTCCGTGCGGTCGACGTGCTTGCGTGCCTCGGGGCGCTGCGTGGGGATGTCCTGGTAGAGCGAGCCGCCGAACTTGACGTTCAGCAGCTGCAGGCCGCGGCAGATGCCGAAGACCGGCTTGCCGGCGTCGATGAAAGCCTGGATCAGCTCGACCTCGTAGCGGTCGCGCACCTTGTCGCCGGCCCATTCCGGGCGCAGCGGCTGCTCGCCATAGCTCTCCGGCGCGACGTCGTTGCCGCCCTGCAGCACCAGCGCGTCGAGCTTCGCGGCGTAGTAGTCGAGGTCGATCTGGCTGCGGTGGACGATGCTTTCCTTGTCGACCGCCGGGATCATCACCGGCATGGCACCGCCGGCCATGATCCAGTGTGCGACGGACTGCTCGAGGTAGTGCAGCGTGCGGGTCCAGACGCCGCCCATGTCCAGCACGGGCGCGGCAGGGTAGTAGATGCGTGCGGACACGCCGATGATCAGGGTCTGGTTCATGGAGGGTGCCGTCCGGCCGCCCGCGACGCTTGTCGTGCCGCGCGGGAGCCCTGAACGGACTGCGCTTGAGGTGGTTTCGTTTCAGCCTTCAATGGCTGCAAGTGTAGGCAAGGCGCCGCCTTCGCCGCATCGTGGGAATTGCCCGCGATTGCCGGCCTGATGCACGGATCGCGCGCCCGCCGCGGGCCGTATAAATGCAGCGCTCATGATCCACCTTCTCAACCTGCTGGCGGCCATTTCCCTGCTCGTCTGGGGCACGCACATCGTGCGCACGGGCATGTTGCGGGTATTCGGCGAAGACCTGCGCGGGGTGCTCGCGCGCAGCTTCAGCCATCGGCTCAGCGCCCTGGCGGCGGGCCTGGGTGTCACCAGCCTCGTGCAGTCGAGCACCGCGACCTGCCTCATCCTGGCGTCGTTCGCGGGCAGTGGGCTGGTCGCCACCGGCCCGGCCCTGGCGGCGATGCTGGGTGCCGACGTCGGCAGCGCCTTGATGGCGGTGGTCTATTCGCTCGACCTGTCGTGGCTGTCGCCGCTGCTCATCTTTGCCGGCGTGGTGCTGTTCACGTCGAAGCCCGAGCATGGCGCCGGGCGCATCGGCCGGGTGCTCATCGGACTGGGCCTCATCACGCTGGCGCTCCAGCTCATCGTGCATTCCACGCGGCCACTCACCGAGTCGCCCGCCGTGCGCTCGATGATCGCCGCGCTGCCCAACGAAGTGCTGCTCGACGTGGTCGTGGGCGCCGTGCTCACCGTGGGCGCCTATTCGAGCCTGGCCATCGTGCTGCTCACGGCCACGCTCGCCGCGTCGGGCATCGTGCCGCCGCAGGTGGCGCTGGGGCTGGTGCTGGGGGCCAATGTGGGCAGCGGTGTGCTCGCATGGCTCGCCACGTCCAACGCCGCACCGCAGGCGCGCCGCCTGCCGCTGGGCAACCTGATGTTCAAGGCCGCGGGCGCCGTGGCCGCGATGCCCCTGTTGCCGTTGGCGGTGCCGCTGTTGCAGCGCCTGGCGCCCGAGGTGCACCGGCAGGTGGTCGTCTTCCACCTCGGCTTCAACCTGGCGCTCGCCTTGCTGTTCGTCGGCCTGACCGGGGTGGCCGCTCGAGTGGTCGACCGCTGGCTGCCGGCGGCCCGCCAGGGCGGTGGCGACCGCCCGCGCCACCTGGACCCGGTGGCACTGGCCACGCCGTCGCTGGCGATCAGCTGCGCCGCGCGCGAGGCGTTGCATCAGGCCGACGTGGTGGAGTCGATGCTGCGCGGCGTGCTGCCCGTGATGCGCGACAACGACCTCGCATTGGCCGCCCGCCTGCGCCGGATGGACGACACCGTCGACGCGCTGTATTCCGAAATCAAGTTCTACCTGACGCAGATCTCGCGCAAGGCGCTGAGCGAGCGCGAGGGCCGGCGCTGGACCGACATCGTCTCGTTCACGATCAACATGGAGCAGGTCGGCGACATCATCGAGCGCGTGCTGCAGGACATCGAGGACAAGAAGATCCGCAAGAACCGCAGCTTCTCCGACGCCGGCATGGCCGAACTCGTGCACCTGCACGAGCGGCTGCTCGCCAACCTGCGGCTGGCGATGAGCGTCTTTCTCGATGGCCACGTGCGCGATGCGAAGAAGCTGCTCGAGGAAAAGGCGCGGTTCCGCGACCTCGAGCGCGAATATGCCGCCAACCACATTGCACGGCTGCAGGATCACACGGCGCAGAGCATCGAAACGAGTTCGCTGCATCTGGACCTGATCAGCGAACTCAAGCGCATCAATTCGCACCTGTGCGGCGTGGCCTATCCGATCCTCGAATCGGCCGGCGTGCTGGCCGACACGCGGTTGCGCCATTCGCAGCTCGGCCGCCTCGAAGGTGCCGATTGAGGCGGACTTCCTAGCGGTCGCCCGCCGGGTGCGCGCCGCGATGGCGCCACGCCTGCACGCCGCGCCGTCCCATGAAGAACCCTGCCGCGAACGGCAGCAGTCCCACCGCACCGCCGAGCAGCAGCGTCAACGGGACGATATCCATCGACTGCGCGTAGGTCGAAGCGCAGACGACCAGCAAGCCCAGCCAGACCAGGAATGCCATGGCGAAGCGCACTGCGCCGGGCGCCTTGAGCCCGGCAGCGATTCCACCGACGAGGCCGCCGGCCAGGGCCGCAGCGGCAACGATCATGGCGATGGTGTCCATGCGATCCGCCGCCTCATTCCCAGCCGAAATGGGCCCGCACCGCACGCGCCGTGACGTTGATCGGCAGCGTGCCCGCGAGCGGAAACTGGAGCAGGTGGCGTGCGCGCACGCCGCCGGCGTTCTGCCCCAGTACCGCGATGGCGCGGATGCGCCAGCCGGCGGCTTCGAAATGCTGCAGGTAGGCCTTCGCATCGGGGCAGTCCGCGGCGCGTGTCAGGCTGGCCGACGGCGCCAGACAGCACAGCACCGCCGTGCAGCGGGTGGCTGCAGCCTCGGCGATGAAGTCCACCGGCGCCATGCGCGCGTCCTGCAGGCTGCCCACGCGTGCGTACAGGCGCAGCACGCCCTTGCCGCTGGAGGGCTGGATGTCGCGGATGCTGCGGTTGAAACAGCCGGTGAGGCTGCGCACGAGAGAGGATTTGCGTGTGTTCGGGTTGCCGATGACGATGTAAGCGTCCATCAAGGTGCCTCGGGCGATTGAGATTCTTGAGTCCGGGTGGCGCGGCGCAGCGCAGCGCGCGCGAGCAGTCGTGTCGAATCCAGTGTGGGCAGCGCGGCATTCGTGTCGTCCAGCGCCAGCGGCAACTCGGTGCACCCCAGCACCACCGCGTCGCAGCCGCGGTCTGCCAGTTGGCGGACCACGGCCTGCAGCACGGCGACGCTGGCGGGGCTGCAATCACCGCGCACCAGCTCGTCCATGATGATCCGGCCGACCGCGTCGCGGTCCTGCGCACCGGGCTTCACGCACGCCATGCCGCGTGCGCCCAGGCGCGACGGATAGACGTCGCTGTCGATCAGCCAATGCGTGCCGAGCAAGCCGAGACGGCGGTATCCGCGCGCTGCCGCCTCGTCGGCCACGGCCTCGGCGATATGCAGCCAGGGCAGCACCGTCTGCGCCGTCGCCAGCGCATGGGCCTGGTGGATCGTGTTGTCCGGGCAGACGAGGAAATCGGCCCCGGCGGCGGCGAGCCGGCGCCCCGAGTCCGCCATCAATGCGGCGACGCCGGCCAGGTCGTGCCGCTCCAGGCAGCGCACGTAGTCGGCCAGCGAGTGGGTGTGCATCGACACCTGCGGGTGGGCGCGCGGCCCCAGCAGCCGGGCGCCTTCGTGGCAGATGGTGCGGTAACAGAGCGCCGCGCCTTCGGCGGAGCACGCGACGATGCCGACGTGCTCTGTCATCGACCCGTTGCGCCGCGGCGGCCACCAGGGCCATCGGCACGGTCGTCGCGATCTTTACGTTGCGCGCCGCCCCCGCGGCCCGTGCCCGCGCGGCCGGCGCTCACCGCGATCCCGCCGACGATCAGCACAAAGGCCGCCGCGTGGTAGACCTGCGGTCGTTCGCCCAGCACCAGTGCCGAGAGCACGGCCGCGAACAGGGGCGTGAGGTTGTTGAAGAACGATGCCAGTGCCGGGCCGCCTTCGGCCACGCCCAGGCCCCAGCTGCGGTACGCCACCACCGACGCACCCAGCGACACGTAGACCAGTGCCGCCAGCACGCCGGCGCTCCAGCGGATCGGCGGCGCACCCAGGGCCTGCTCGACGGCCGAGAAAGTGCCCGCCGCGAGCAGCCCGAAGAGGGTCTGTATCAACAGCATGCCGGACCAGTCCCAGCCTTCTGCGGCGGTCGGGCGCTCGGCGCCGCGCATGTGCGCCGGCGGCCGCACGAGCAACCAGCTGTACAGCGCCCAACCGATGGTGGCGGCCAGGATCAACAGGTCGCCCGCGACGAAATGCACCGCCAGCAGCGCCTGCAGCGAGCCGCGGCCGATGACGAGCATGACGCCGCACAGCCCCAGCGCGGCGCCCGCCAGCTGCCGGCGGGTCGGGTGCTCGCCGAAGAAGAGCGCCCCCAGCGCCAGCATCCATACCGGCATGCTCGACGCCACCAGCGTCACGTTCAGCGGCGTCGACGTGACGAGCGCCCCGTACTGCAGTGCGTTGTACAGGCCCACGCCGAGCAGGCCGAGGGTCAGCAGATAGGGCCATCGGCGCCACAGGCGCTGCGGCTGGCGCAGCGCGCGCCAGCCGAGCGGCAGCAGCACCAGCGCGGTCAGCGCCCAGCGCACGAAGTTCAGCGTCAACGGCGGCACCTGCCCCACCATCAGGCGGCCGACGACGGCATTGCCGGCCCACATGAGCGGCGGCAGGGTGAGCAGGAGTGCGAGCCGCGGCGTCAGCGTCATGGCCGCAGCGCGCCGCAATTCCAGCATTGCTCGAAGGGCCCGTCCACCGATTCGCCGCAGGCGGTGCACAACCAGTGCACGTGCGGCAGATGGCGCAGTTCGTGCAGCAGCGCCGTGGCGCGCGCCAATTCGTCGTCTTCGAGCACCCAGACCTCGGGCAGCGCCTGGTCGGGCGGGATCTCGCCGGCGATGCTGCCGGCAAACACCCGCTGCACCGTGGCCTGCACACCGCCTTGTGCCAGCAGGTCGACCCACAGCGTGGCGATCGCGACATTCGGGGCTTGCACGAGGCGCTTCATGCCCGGCATGTTGCCATGCACGCGCTGACAGACACCGGGCACGCCGATGTCGTACCCTCGGATGCAGACACCACCCCCGCAACCGGAGATCCCACCATGCCCAACGCCATCCAGATCGCCGCCTTCGGCGGACCCGAGCAGATGCAGCTTGTCGACCTGCCCGTGGGCGAGCCCGGACCGGGCGAGATCCGCATCCGCCACCAGGCCTGTGGTTTGAATTTCATCGACGTGTACCAGCGCACGGGCCTGTACCCGAATGCGCTGCCGCTGACGCTCGGCATGGAAGGCGCCGGCGTCGTCGAGGCGGTGGGCGAGGGCGTGACGCACCTGTCCGCCGGCGACCGTGCCGCCTACGCCAGCAACCCGCCGGGCAGCTACTGCGAGGTCCGCGTGATGCCCGCCAAGACCGTGTGCCGCTTGCCCGACGGCATCGACTTCGATACCGGCGCGGCCATGATGCTCAAGGGCCTGACGGCGCAGTACCTGCTGAAGAAGACGCTGCCGGTCGAAGGCCTGCAGCCGGGCGACTTCGTGCTCTTCCATGCCGCCGCCGGTGGCGTCGGCCTGATCGCCTGCCAGTGGGCCAAGGCGCTCGGCCTGCAGCTCATCGGCACCGCCGGCAGCGCCGCCAAGTGCGCCCTCGCGCTCGAACACGGTGCGGCGCACGCGATCGACTATTCGAAAGAGGACTTCGTCGCGCGCGTGAAGCAGATCACCGGCGGCAAGGGCGTGAAGGTGGTCTATGACTCGGTGGGCAAGGACACGTTCGAGAAGAGCCTGGATTGCCTGCGCCCGTTCGGCCTGATGGCGAGCTTCGGCAATGCCAGCGGCCCGGTGGCACCGTTTTCGCCCGGCATCCTCGGGCCCAAGGGCTCGCTCTATGTCACGCGCTGCACCCTCTTCACGCACATCGCGACACGCGAATCCACCCAGGTGATGGCGGACGACCTGTTCAACGTCGTCGGCAGCGGTGCAGTCAAGATCCGCATCGACCAGCGCTACCCGCTCGACCAGGTGGCGCAAGCCCACCGTGATCTCGAGGCGCGCAAGACCACCGGTTGCAGCGTGCTGATTCCGTGATGCCTGCGGGCCCGCGGGCACGGCCCGGACTCCGGCATTGCTGCTGACGCACTCAGCGGTGCATCGGGGCCTTGGCGGCTTCGGGACGGATCTTCAGGTAGGCCACCTCGCGTTCGAATTGCGTCGCGAGTTCGCGCGCGGCGGGCGTCAGGGTGGCGTCGCGCCGCGTCATCAACGCCACCACGTAACTCGGCAGGTCGTCCTCGATCGGGAGCCGGGCCAGTGCGTCACGCACCAGACCACGCCGCAGCAGCGCGCTCGGCACCATCGCCAGGCATTCGCTGCCGGCGACGAGGGCCAGCGTGTCGATCAGGCCATCGGTCTGCAATTCGACCTGGGGCGTGCCCAGGCCGTGGCGTGCAAACGCCTCGAAGATGCCGGCGCCCGGCTGGCCGGCGGGGGCACCCACCACGAAGCGCTCGCCCTCCAGGGCCTTGAGGCGGCGCACCCGCGCGCGGGGATGGTCGCGCCGCGCCACGAGCGCCATGTCGCTGACCAGCAGCGTCTGCGCCTCCAGCCCGGGGTCTGCCGGTTGGGCGGGGACCGGGCAGATCACGAAATCGAGCGTGCCGGCCCGCAGTGCGGGCGCCAGCAGGTGGTACAGACCGCTGCGGCTGTGAAGCTCGACCTCCGGAAAACGTTGCCGGAAGCGCGCGATCGCTGCCGGCGCCAGCAGCAGCGACGGGGCCACCGAAATGCCGTACGTCACCTGGCCCTGCGCGCTGCCGCTCATCTGGCGCACCGTGTCGCGTGCCTGCCGGGCTTCGATCGCGACCCGGTGGGCATGCACCTGGAATCGCTGGCCACATTCGGTCAGACGCATGCCGCCCGCGTGCCGATCGAACAGCGGCGCGCCAAGCTCGGCCTCGAGGCGTTTCAGCGACCGGCTCAAGGCCGGCTGCGTCTGGCCACTTGCCCGGGCCGCGGGGTGCATCCCGCCTTGCTCGGCGACCACAAGAAAGTCGATGATTTGTTGCAGCGTCATGATGACTTTCGGTTATCGCATCGGGCATTGTGCTATTGGCGCCGCGGCCTCCGCTTGCCTACAGTGCGGTTCCGTTGGCAGAGGCGTCGCAAGAAGCGCCTGGACTGCATCCCTACCCGGAGACCTTCATGAACTTCGACCTCGCGCTGCGCCGCCGCTGCGTCCTTGCCATGCACCTCGCGGCCGTGCTGCTGCTGACCTTGGGTGCCACGCTGCCGGCGCAGGCCCAGCCGGCCACCGCGCACATCGTGATCGGCTTTGCGCCCGGTGGCAGTGTCGACGCGCTCGCACGCATGGCTGGCGAGGCCGTCGCCGCAGCGACCGGGCATACGGCGATCGTCGAGAACAAGACCGGCGCCGGCGGACGCCTCGCGGTCGACATCGTGAAGGCCGCGGCGCCCGACGGCGATACGCTGCTCGTCGCGCCGCAGGGCCCGATGACGCTCTTCACGCACGTCTTCAAGGACAAGCTCAAGTACGACCCGGCCAAGGACTTCAGCCCCATCACCCGTCTGGCCACGGCGGACTTCGCCCTCACGATCGGCCCGGCGGTGCCTGCCAAGGACCTCGCCGGCTTCCGGGCGTGGCTGAAGACCGCGGGCGACAAGGCCAGCTTCGGCTCGCCGGGTGCGGGCACGCTGCCGCACTTCGTCGGCCTGTCGGCGGCGGAGAAACTCGGTTTCCCGATGACCCACATCCCCTACCAAGGCTCGGCCAAGTCGATGATCGACCTCGCCGGCGGCAACATTGCCGCCGCCGTGTCGCCAGTGACCGAGGCGCTGGCGCTGCACCAGGCCGGCAAGGTGCACATCATCGCGACCACGGGCGCCACGCGCTCGCCGTTCGTGCCGGAGGTACCCACGTTCAAGGAGGCCGGCATCGACGTCGAGGTGCCGCTGTGGTTTGCGGTCTACGGCCCTGCCGGGATGCCCGCAGCCACCGTCGACAAGCTGCGCCACGCGATCGACGCGGCCTTCACGTCGAGCGACGGCAAGGCGCGCCTGGCCAAGCTCGGCCTCGCGCCGGGACCGTTGTCGCCCGCTGAACTGGAGGCCTTGCGCCAGCGCGAATCCGCGATGTGGGGCCCTGTGGTCAAGGCTTCCGGCTTCTCGCCGGCCAACTGATGAACGCCGCTCGCGCCAACGGCACGCGGCCGGACATCGTGTTCATCGTCGCCGACGACCTGGGTTACGCCGATCTCGGTTGTTATGGCGGCCGCCCGGCCGACTTCGGCCCGGTATCGCCGCATATCGACGCGCTGGCCGCCGGCGGCATGCGGTTCACGCGGGGCTATGCCAACTCGCCGGTGTGTTCGCCCACGCGCTTCGCGTTGCTGACGGGCCGCTGGCAGTACCGCCTGCGCGGCGCGGCCGAGGAGCCGATCAACAGCAAGTCGCGCGGCAGCACCACGCTCGGCCTGCCGCCAGCCCACCCGACGATGGCGTCGCTGATGCGGGCGCAAGGCTACCGCACGGCGCTGATCGGCAAGTGGCATCTGGGCTATCCGCCGCACTTCGGCCCGCTGCGCTCGGGCTACGACGAGTTCTACGGTCCGATGTCGGGCGGCGTGGACTACTTCAGCCATTGCGCCTCGACCGGCGCGCACGACCTGTGGGAAGGCGAGGAAGAGCGGCAGGACATCGGCTATCTCACCGACCTGTTGAGCGAGCGCGCCGTGCAGGTGGTCGAGCGAACCTCGGCGGACCCCCGGCCGTTGATGCTGAGCCTGCACTACACCGCGCCGCACTGGCCCTGGGAGACCCGCGACGACGCACACGTGCCCGCGCAGATCGGGCCGCGCCTGTTCCACCTGGACGGCGGCAACATCCACACGTACCGCCGCATGATCCACCACATGGACGAAGGCATCGGGCGGATCGTCGAAGCCCTGCGCAAGGCCGGGCGGCTGGACAACACGCTGATCGTCTTTACCAGCGACAACGGCGGCGAGCGCTTCAGCGACAACTGGCCGCTGGTCGGCGGCAAGATGGATCTCACCGAAGGCGGCATCCGCGTGCCCTGGATCGCGCATTGGCCGGCCCGCGTCACAGCGGGCGGTGTCAGCGACCAGCATTGCCTGACGATGGACTGGACCGCCACCGTGCTGGAAGCCGCTGGCGCGCCAGCCGATGCGGCGTACCCGCTCGATGGCCTGTCGCTGCTTCAATTGCTGACCGGCGAACATGCCACGTTTGCGCGCCCGATGTACTGGCGCATGAACCATCGCGGCCAGCGCGCAATGCGCGACGGGCGCTGGAAATACCTCACCGTGGACGGCCACGAATATCTGTTCGACGTGGAGGCGGACGAGCGCGAACGCGCGAACCTCGCCGCGCGCGAGCCGGAGCGGCTCGAACGCATGCGCACCGAATGGCATGCCTGGAACGCGACGATGCCGCCGATCCCCGAAGACGCGACGGTCAGCCTGGGTTATTCGGTCAAGGACATGCCGCAGCGCTAGCATCGCGCTGCACGCTCTGGAGACGCGCCCGATGACTGCCCCGCCGCATACCGACCTGTTCGACGCCGCCGAAGCCGAACGCCTGCGCCCCGCCGGCATGGCGCCCGACGAATGGGCCGCGCGGCTATTGTTGGCGGCGTGTTATCGCGTCTTCCACGCCCGCGGCTGGTCGGAGGAAATCTTCAACCACATCACGCTGCGCGCGCCCGGCGCCGAGCCGGCCTACCTGATCAACCCGTTCGGGCTGCACTACGGGGAGGTCAGCGCGCGCAACCTGGTCAAGGTCGATCTGCAGGGCCGCGCGCTGCACGACACGGCGTACGGCGTCAACCGGGCCGGCTTCGTGATCCACAGCGCGATCCATGCGGCGCGGCCGGACGCGCACTGCATCGTGCACACGCACGACACCGCCGGCGTCGCGGTCGCCTGCCAGGCGGGCGGCCTGGCGATGGACAACTTCTATGCCGCCTTCCTGGACGGCAGCGTCGCGTACCACGACTTCGAGGGCGTGACGACGAGCGTCGACGAGCAGCCGCGGCTGGTCGCCAGCCTGGGCACCAAGCGCGTGCTGATCCTGCGCAACCACGGCCTGCTGGTGGCCGAGCGCAGCGTCGCGGCCACCTACTACTGGTACTACGTGCTGCAGCGCGCCTGCCAGGTCCAGGCCGCCGCCCACGCGATGCCTGGGCCCACGCTGCCGCTGACCGACGCCGCGCGGGCGCAGTCCTCGCGCAACGTGCAGGACGCGGATCCGCAGGGCGACCTGTACCCCAAGGTCTTCGCCGCCGCGGTGCGCCGCTGCGGCGTCACGCTGGCGCAGCTTGCTGCCTGATTCCGAACTGGGCACGATCCATCAGGTACCAGCGCCGACAAACGGCCCTCTGCGGCCAACGGCCGCAGAGGGACGCGAGCTGCCGCTGCGATTCATTCGATCGACTGTGATCCGGTCGGAGTCCCCTTTGCGGCGGCAGGGCACGCACCAATGCCACGTCATGAGATCGCGTCTTTTGCCGCCATCCGTCGTCGTTGCCCCTGCCGCAGCGGAGGGGGCGGCGGGCCTGCGTCGAGGCCTGTCGACGCCCCTGGGCGGCTGGCGACACATCGTGGTGCCTGCCGCGACGAACGTCGGCGGCCAGGTCGCGGCGCCGAA
>JAHECD010000040.1 GCA_024641945.1 Rubrivivax sp.
CTGCGTGCCACGCCGGCAGCCGCTCGTAGCTGCGCGGCGCCACCAGGCCGGGCGGGGCGCTCCACAGGTGCGCGGCGGCGCGGCGGCATTCGGCCACACGCGCCATCCAGGCGGACTCGCAAGCGATGCCTTCGGCCAGTGGCGCGCCGTGCACCGTGACGAAGCCGAAGTCGGGCAGCGTCATCGGGCGTCGGCAGGACGGGCCGGCATCCGGCGTTGCGGCTCACTCCATCGCCACCGCGAAATGCTTCTTGAACAGTGCATTGACATCGCTGGCCTTCTCCATCATCGACATGTGGCCGGCGCCGGGCAGCACCTCGACCTTGGCGCCTGGCGGCGCATTCGCCGCGTGCGCTGCCGGGATGACGCGGTCCTCGCGACCCCAGACCACGAGCACCGGCTTGCCCGCGCGCGCGAGTTCTGCGCCGGGTTGCTCGACTTGCCGGCCGCCACCGAACTGCGCTGCACCCAGCGACTGCAGCAATTCGCCCACGCCGTCGACCCGCTTGTATTTCAGCAGGTCGTCGACCAGCTGACGGCTCACGAGACTGGGGTCGGCGAAGAGCTGCTCGACCACCGGCTTCAGCTCGCGCCGCGAGCCCGCGGCGACGAAACCTTCGGTATACCCGGCATTGATCTCCGGGCCGAGCCCAGTGCTGTTGACGAGCGCCACCGACACCACGCGCTGGGGATGGTCGAGCGCGAGGCGCGAGGCGATCGCCCCGCCGAGCGAGTGGCCGACCGCGTGCACCCGTTCCACGTCGAGCTGATCGAGGAAACGCGCGACGAAGCTGGCCAGTTCGGCCAGCGACGTGCCGGGCAGGCGCGCCTCGGACTGCCCATGGCCGGGCAGGTCGAGTGCGATCACGGGCGACGATTCGGCGATCGCATCGAGGTTGAAGAGCCAATTGTCCAGGTCGCCCCCGAAGCCATGCATGAAGAGCACGGGCACGCCTTGCGCCGGGCCGCGGCGCGCGTAGCGCACACGCAGGCCGTCGACGTCGACGAAGGTATAGGCGGGCGCCGCATCCTCGTCGTCGGCATCCGCCGCCGGCACCTCGTAGGCGGCCACGTAGTCATCGATGTCGGCGTCGCTGACGGACGCATCCGCCATCACGCCGAGCAGCGCCTTCACCGGCAGGGTCTCGCCTTCCTGCGCGACCCGGCGCCGCAGCACGCCGGGGTCGGGCGCCTCCACCGCGTTCGAGATCTTGTCGGTCTCGACGTCGACCACCGGGGTGCCGACGGCGATCTCGGCGCCTTCATCGACCAGCCACGACGTGACGGTGCCCTCGCGCATCTCTAGGCCCCACTTGGGCATCACGAGCGGCGTGATGCCCGCCTTGCTGTCGTGGGCCATCTAGTGCTTCCCCCCGGCCTGCGTGCGCTTGACCGCAGCCACGACCTGCGCCGCACTCGGGATGTACAGGTCTTCCAGCGTCGGCGAGAACGGCACCGGGCAGTGCGGCGGCGTGACCATCTCGATCGGCCCCTTCAGCGCGCCGAAGGCCCGCTGTGCCACTTGCGCCGAGACGTCGGCGGCGATGCTGCAGCGCGGGCTCGCCTCGTCCACGCAGACCAGGCGGCCGGTTTTCTCCACGCTCTCGAGCACCGTGTCGATATCCAGCGGCGACAGCGTGCGCAGGTCGATCACCTCGCATTCGGTGCCTTCCTTCGCCAGCGCCGCCGCGGCGTCGAGCGCGCGGTGCACCATCAGCCCGTAGCTGACGATGGTGACGTGTTTGCCGTCGCGCACCACCTGCGCCTCGCCGAACGGGATCGCGTAGCTCGCCTCCGGCACCTCGCCCTCGAAGCCGTAGAGGTTCTTGTGCTCGCAGAAGATCACCGGGTCGTTGTCGCGGATCGCCTGGATCAGCAGCCCCTTGGTGTCGTACGGCGTGCTCGGGCACACGACCTTGAGACCGGGGATGTGGGTGAACAGCGGCGTGAGCATCTGCGAGTGCTGCGCTGCGGCGCGGAAGCCCGCGCCGACCATCGCGCGGATCACCACCGGCGTCTGCGCCTTGCCGCCGAACATGTACTTGAACTTGGCGGCCTGGTTGAAGATCTGGTCGAAGCACACGCCCATGAAGTCGATGAACATCAACTCCGCCACCGGGCGCATGCCGCAGGCGGCAGCGCCGATCGCCGCGCCCACGTAGGCGCTCTCGGACAGCGGGGTGTCCATCAGCCGGTCGCCGTGTTTGGCGTACAGGCCCTTGGTGACACCGAGCACGCCGCCCCAGGCGTCGCGTTCGCCGTCTGCGCCGGCACCGCCGACGATGTCTTCTCCGAGCACGATCACCGACGGGTCGCGCGTCATCTCCTGGTCGAGCGCTTCGTTGATCGCCTGTTTCATGCTGATCTTGCGAGCCATGATGGGGTCTCCTGTTTTCAGTACGTGACGTAGACGTCGGTGGCCAGGTCGGCCGCGGTGGGCATCGGCGCGGCCTTGGCCTTCACGACGGCGTTCTCGATCAACCCGAGCACCTCGTGGTCGATCGCGGTGAGTTCGGCGGCCGTCAGCACGCCGGCGCCGACGACGGCGGCAGCGAACTTCTTCAGGCAGTCCTGGTTGCTGCGGATGTCCTCGAGTTCGCCGGTGCCACGATACGTCTGCGCGTCACCCTCGAAATGGCCGTGGAAGCGGACCATCTTGCATTCGAGCAACGCCGGCCCGCCGCCCTTGCGGGCGCGCGCGACGATCTCGCCCGCGGCTTCGTGCACGGCGAAGAAGTCGGTGCCGTCGACCGTGACGCCCGGCAGGCCGAAGCCCGAGGCGCGGTCGACGTAGCTGTCGACGGCGGTGCCGTAGTCGCGCGACGTGCTCTCGGCATAGCCGTTGTTCTCGACGACGAAGATCACCGGCAGGTTCCATACCGCCGACAGGTTCAGGCTCTCGAGGAAGGTGCCCTGGTTGCTCGCGCCGTCGCCGACGAAGCTGATCGCCACGTCGCTCGGCCCGCCCTTCTTGGCGCGGAACTTGGCCGCCAGCGCGGCGCCGCAGGCCAGCGGCGCGCCCGCGCCGAGGATGCCGTTGGCGCCCATCATCCCCTTGTCGAGATCGGCGATGTGCATCGAGCCGCCTTTGCCGTTGCACGCGCCGCCGTGACGGCCGTAGATCTCCATCATCATCTGCACCGGGTCGACGCCCTTGGCGATGCAGTGACCGTGGCCGCGGTGCGTGCTGGCGATGCGGTCGCCATCGCCCAGGTGCATCATGATGCCGGTGGCGGCGGCCTCTTCGCCGGCATAGAGGTGCACGAAGCCGGGGATGTCGCCGCGGCCGAAGTCGACGTGCAGCCGCTCCTCGAATTCGCGGATCGTGCGCATCGTGCGGTAGGCCTGGAGCAGTTGCTCCTTCGATTGCGGGAACGGGTTGCCTGCCATGGCGTGTCTCCTGTCTACGGTTGGATCGGCGGGGGAGTGCGGAGCAGCCCGGCATGCGCCGCATGGTGCATGCAGCGGGCCACGTCCACGGTGAAGAAAGCGTCTTCGCGCAGCGTCATCGATACGGCCTGGCCGGGCTCGAAGGCGAGTTCGCGCTCGCCGTCCAGGGCCACGGTGCCGGCACTCGCGAGCACCGGCATCGGTTCGTCGGCCACCATGCGTTGCCAGCTGGCGATCGGCACCGGGCGCACCATGCCCGGTGCGATCGGCGCGTCGAGGCGCAGCAGCGCGTGCTGTTCATCGCCGGCGAGTTGCACCGCGAGGCCGCCGCGCTCTTGCCGGCCCACCGGCTGCAGCAGCCCACCGATGGCCGACAGGCCGATCGACTGCGGGTCGGCGAATGCGAGGTAGGCGGCGGCGAGCGACTGCGTCTTCCACAGCGCGCGCGCACCGATGCTGCGGTCGTGCGTGATGACGGCGTCGACGATGGCGATGTCGCGCCGCGCGGTGCCCGGCGCATCGGCGATCGTCACCTCGACCAGCTTGTTCGGCGCCAGCGCCTGCGTCGCCGGGATGCGCCCGCTGGCGAACAGGCCCACCGCCATGCCGGTGATGGTGGGCTCGCGCATCTCGGGGAACGCATTGTTGGTGCCGGTGGACAGCCCGGCGATCGGCATCGTGCGCGCGCCGTCCCAGAGCTGGCGCACGACGGCGCGGTGCGTGCCGTCGCCTCCGAGCACGACGATGGCGGCCACGCCCGCGCGCTGCAGCAGGCGCGTTGCAGTGAACGTGTCTTCGACCGTCGACGTCGGCTCGAAATCGAGGAACTCGATCGTCGGCAGCGAGGCGTCGGGCCCTCGGCTCAGGTGGCGCTCGAGCAGGGCGCGGATGCCGCCACGGTCGGGCATCACCAGCGCGCGCTTCACCCCGCACGCGGCCGCTGCGCTCAGCACACGCAGCACGATGTTCACCCGGTCGGTGATCTGCAGGTTGCCGGCATTTGCCACGATGCGGCGGATGTCGCGCGCCGACACGGGGTTGGCGACGATGCCGATCGTGGGTTCGGGTGTCAGGATCATGTGGAACAGGTCGTGGTCGCAGACCCAAGGCCGCAGGCACCTTGCGCAACCGCCGTGCCAAGGCCGCGCCACCCGAGCCATCACCTATGCCCGCGCCCGCGGCGTTGGGGGCAAACCCGGCCCGTCATGACTGTCACGCTGCGACAGGTGTCACAGGCCGTGGTGTGACACCGGGTCCGGTGTCGCGCAGGCACCGCGCGGCCAGGCTCTGGCCGAGAATGCCGTCGAGGTGCACGACAGTCGCCGATCGGGAGGATCCATGACGAACGACCCGGACGCATGACGCGAGAAGGCCGACCTGCACCGCATCGTCATCGTCGGTGGTGGCGCCGGCGGGCTGGAGCCGGCGACACGGCTGGGCAACCGGCTGGGCCGCAAGGGCCTGGCGCACGTGACGCTGATCGAGCGCTCGCGCTCGCACTTCGAGGAAGGCGAGACAGTGACGCCGGCCTACACCCGGGTCTACGACACGCTGGCGATTGCCGTGGGCAGCCAGACCAACGACTTCGGCACGCCCGGCGTGGCCGAACACGCGATCGCGCTCGAGACACCGGAGCAGGCGCAGCGCTTTCACCGCCGGCTCGTGAGTGCCTGCCTGCGTGCCCACATGCACGAAGCGCCGCTCGGCCCGCGCCAATTGCAGGTGGCCATCATCGGCGCCGGCCCGCGCATCCTGCCGCGCTGCCCGAGCGCATCGCGCAGTCGGCGACCCAGTTGCTCGAAGGGCTGGGCGTGAAGGTGCGCGCCGGCTCGCGCGTGACCGCGGTGAAGGAGGAGGGCGTGCAGCTGGCGAGCGGCGAACTCGTGCCGGCCGAACGGGTGGTGCGGGCGGCGGGCGTGAAGGCGGCGGATTTCCTCGAGGGCCTTTCCGGGCTGGAGACGAACCGCATCAACCAGCTCGTCGTGCGGCCGACGCTGCAGACCACGCGCGACGACGGCATCTTCGCCATCGGCGACTGCGCCGCCGCGCCGTGGCTCGGGCACGAGGGCGTGACGGTGCCGCCGCGCGCGCAGGCCGCGCACCAGCAGGCCACCCACGTGACGGCGCAGATCGAGCGCCGCCTGAAGTACCGGCCGCTGAAGGACTGGCGTTACCGCGATTCGGCTCGTTGGTGTCGCTGGGGGAATATTCGACGGTGGGCAATCTGATGGGCGCACTCGTCGGTGGCAACCTGTGGGTCGAAGGCCTGTTCGCGCGTGCGATGTACCTGTCGCTGTACAAGATGCACCAGGTGGCGCTGCACGGCGGGTGGAAGACGGCGCTGGGCTCGGCCTCGCGCCTGCTCACGCGGCGCACGGAGCCCCACGTCAAGCTGCATTGATCGGCCTGGCGCCGCGCAGCCGGCAGGGCTGCATCCATGTACTTCGCATGTGCCAACGCTCAGAATGGCCACCCGCGATGGTCAGAAAGGCAGGTCGATCGATGCAAGCTCGCAGCGCCGCCCGGTGGTCCCGGATGCTCTTTCTGTCGTTGTCCGGCGCGGGGGTCGCTGCCTGCGGCGGAGGCGGCGACCCGCCGGTCGAGCTGACCGTCGACCATGGTCCGACGATCGCCGCCAGCACACCCCACGCCATGCTCACCGGGGAATCATTCGTGCCGACAGGATCGACCTGCCCGGCGTCGAACGAATACATCCGCATCGGCACCCTCGGGCCGCACACGCTGGGCGCGGTCAACGAGACGACCGGACTGAGCTACCCGGTCTTCGATACGCTGTGGGTGTGCAACAGCGAAGACGGGCGTGTCATGCATTGGCAGAGCAACCCGATCGACGTGGTGCCCGGCGCCAACCGGATCACGGTGACGATGACCGCCGGAACACGCGCCTCGTCGGCCAGCGTGACGGTGGTGCGCAGCGGCAGCTGAGCCGCGCCACGCCAGTCGGCGCCGCGGGCCCGGCGCCGCGTCAGTGGTGCGGCGTCTCGTCGTGATTCGGCGACTGGATGCCCCAACGTTTCATGCGCCGGTACAGCGTCATGCGGGAGAGCCCCATCTGGTGTGCCACGGCGGTGACGTTCCAGCGTGCGGCGCGCAGGTATTGCAGCAGCAGCTGCGCCTCGGGCGGCAGCGGTGCGGCGTCGCCCGGTGCAGATTCCATCGAGGGCGCCGAGCCCGGCGCCGCCGTGCGCACCGCGTGGGACAGCGTGTCCGGGAAGTCCGCGGGCTGGATCACGCCCTCGCTGCACACGGCGCGGGCAAACTCGATCACGTTGTGCAGCTCGCGCAGATTGCCCGGCCAGCGGTGCGTGCGCAGCACGGTCTCGGCCTCGGGCGAGAGCCTCACGGTTGCGCCGTCTCGGTGCAGGAACTTCTCGATCAGCCACGGCAGGTCGCGCCGCTCGCGCAGCGGCGGCAGCCGGAGGTGTGCGCCGGCGAGGCGGTAGAAGAGGTCGTCACGGAACTGCCCGGCGCGCACGAGCGATTCGAGATCGCAATGCGTGGCCGCGATGACACGCAGGTCGACGGCGACGGGTTTCGTGGCACCCACGGGCAGCACCTCGCGCTCGGCCAGCACACGCAGCAGGCGTGCCTGCGATTCGCGTGTCATGTCGCCGATCTCGTCGAGGAACAGGGTGCCGCCATCGGCCTCCTGCACGAGGCCGCGCTTGCCCTTGGCGAGCGCGCCGGAGAAACTGCCGGGCAGGTGGCCGAAGAGCTCGCTTTCGATCAGCGACTCGGGGATCGCCGCGCAGTTGACGGCGACGAATGGCTTGCCGCGCCGTTTGCTCGCCTCGTGCAGGGCCTTCGCAAAATATTCCTTGCCGCTGCCGGTCTCGCCCGTGATCAGCACGCTCACCGGCGAGTCCGCGAGCTTGGACGCGCGCTGGATATGCCGGTCGAGCACCGGGTCGCCGCCCGACAGCTGGGCCAGCGGTGCGGGCACCGACGCATCGGTCGATGGCAGCACGGCGGCCGGCCAGCGTGTGGGCGGCGGCACCGCATGCAGGAACAGCACCCGACCGCTGCCGGCCAGCGTGACGGCGCGGCGGTCGCCAGGCATTGCGCGCATGTACTGGCCGAGCTGCTCGAAACGCAGGTCGAACAACTGCTCGAACGGCAGCCCCAGCACGCTGTGCAGGCCGGCCGCGGCCTGCAGCATCAGCTGCGCCGGCCGGTTGTGGCCGATGATGCGTCCGCCGGCGTCGAGCGCCAGCAGGTGGTCCGGGCTGATCTCCACGAACTCGGGCGACGGGTGCAGCTTGAGCACCCATTCGTTGCGGAACCAGCGCAGGAAGTTGGCGTTCTCGACGCGATTGGCGTAGACCTTCACGAGTTGCAGTGCGAGGTGCTGGCTCGACTTGGCCTGCGGCGATGTCAGCGCCGAGATGTCGAGGATCGCGTTCAACCGCCCGAGCGGGTCGTGCACCGGCGCGGCGGTGCAGGTCAGCGGGATGTGTGTCGCGTCGAAGTGGTCGCCCTGGTGCACCGTGAGCGCCTGGCCGGTGGCAATGGCGGTGCCCACACCGCACGTGCCTGCGTGGTGTTCGCTCCAGTCGGCACCGAGGTACAGGCCCGCGCGGCGCAAGGTGTGGTCGAGTTGCAGGTCGCCGATGAAATCGACCGTGACGCCGCGCGAATCGGTGAGCAGCACGCAGTAACCCATGCCGGCGACCTGCTGGTACAGGGCCTCGAGGCCGTGGCGCGCGATGTGAACGAAGTCGTCGATGCGGTCCTGGTGTTCACGCAATTGCTGCTGCGGCAGGATCACGGCCTGCTGCATGCGCGTCGGGTCGAGCCGGTGGGTGTGCACACAGCGCGTCCAGCTCTCGCGGATCAACGGGTCTGGCGTCAGCGCGGGTGGCAGCGATGTGCCTGCGCCGGCCAGCGCCATCACCGCATGAACGTGTTCACGTTGGCGCTGTTCCATGGGGGTCTCCGGGTCTCCTTGCGGCGCCTCGGCGGGCGTCCGTGCCAGCCGGCCAATGTACTGCCGTCAGCAGGCGAGGTCCATCGTGGACAAGGGGCCGGCAGACCCTTTGCGCGGCGTCGAAGGACGAATTGCGGGAACTCGCGGCACGCGCGCGGGTCCACCACGGGTCACGCGGATGCAAGGTGGCAAGTCTGGTTGCCGAGGACCGCCAGCGCGGTTCGGTTGTGCATGCGGACGACCTTGTGCGTGACGGCTGCGGCGGCACAGGGCCGCCGCGTCGTTTGCGTTGAAGGAGATCACCATGAATGTCGCCATTTCATTGCCGGGCGCCGTTGCTGCCGCCGCCCTTTCGACCCTGGCGTGGGCCGCCGACCCGGCCATGGCCCCTGCGGCGCATGACAGCGCCAAGCCGGCGGCCATGAAGGCGGGCCAGCACGATGCCGGGTCCATGGCCATGAAACCGGGCAACGACGCGACGCGCGACTGGTCGAGCATCGATACCGACAAGGACCATCTCGTCTCGCCGGAAGAGATGGAGGCCTACCTGAAGGCCCATCCCTACAAGGCCGGGTAGCGGGCCTGGCAGTGGGCCTGGCAGTGGGCCGGGTAGCGAGCCGGGTCGGACGTATACCGGGCGATGGTCGACCACGGTGTGAACCCATGACGTTTTTCAGCAAGAAGGCGCCGTGCGCCGTGGGCGCCGGCCCCGCAGCGGCGGTGGCGTCGGCGGGCGCGGCGCCGTGCCATCATCGCTCGATGCTCAGAACGCTGAAGGACCTTTTCGACAACCTGCTGCCGCCAGCGCCCGGTGCCGACCCCCAGGCGGCCGACCACGCGCTGCAGCTGGCCACCGCAGTGATGCTGGTGGAGGTGATGCGCGCCGATGTGACTATCCACGCGGAGGAGCGCGCGGCCGTCCTCGCGGCATTGCGCGAGGGTTTTGCACTGTCCGAGGACGAGGCAGAGCGGCTGTCTGAAATGGCCGAAGTGGCAGCGCGCGAAGCGACCGATCTGTTCACGTTCACGACGCGCATCAACGAGCGTTTCGACATGGCGCAGAAGGTGCGCATGGTCGAGCACATGTGGCGCGTGGCGTATGCCGACGGTGCCTTGAGCGCGCATGAGCGGCACGTGCTCTGGCGCGTGGCCGACCTGCTGCACGTGTCGCAGGGTGCGTATGTGAATGCGCGCATGCGCGCCGAGCAGGCGGCAGGGATCGAACCCGGCGCCGCCTGAGCGCGTGGCGGCGACGGCGTGGCACGGGGCTGTCGGCGTGGCGCGCGCAACCCTCGGTGCCGGTGAACCGCAGACCGTGAGCTTCCTCCACGACGATGCTGTGCCAGCATCGGTACCTGGCCTGACGGGCCCTGGGTCGCAACCGGCACGCGAAGGAGAACTCGATGCATACCGACATGGATTCCGCACCATCGGCCCCATCGATCGTGCGGCAGCGGGCCGGCCTGTTGACCGAGTTGCGCAAATCGGCACGAGACCACGCGCGCCTCGTTGCGCTGGCGAAACGACTCGATGCACTGACCGCGAGGCTGGCCGCCGTGCAGGCGCGACGAACGGCGCGTGTACAGACGCTGGCCTCGAGCGCTGCGGGCGCACCTGGCAGCGCGGCAGCCTGGAAGCGGTTTGTCCTTGCCGATCAATCCGACAGCGCAAAGCTGCTTGCCGTGCAGATGCAAATGCAGCGCGAGAGCCAGGCCTTTGCGTTGCTGTCGAACGTGCTCAAGGCGAGCCACGACACGGTGAAGAACGCGATCTCGAACATCCGTTGAGCCAAGCCCCTTGTGGCAGCCTCAGCGGGGCGGGCGCGGGCACCATTTGCCGTCACGATCCGCCTCGCACAGGCGCGCGTAGGCCGCACGCACGTCGAGCGTGGCACGTGCACCGGTGGCCAGCGCCTCCACGCTCACGGTGTCCGCCGCGCGGTCGACGGCAAGCACGAGTGCGATCTGGCGACGCGTGGTGCGCACGAGGCCGCCGCCTTCGCTGGCATTCAACACGTTGTCGGGCACCATGGTGGTGGCGAGCAGCCGACCGCCGGCGTAGGCCATGGCCTTGACGACATCGCCGGCGCCGGGGCGCGCGTCGCGCGCTTGGCGGCGCGGAATGCGCGCCGGTGCGGCGGAGTCGAGCGTGACCGCGGTGCCGTCGATGGTGACGACGAGCACGAGGCCGTCCACGGTCTGTGTGGTCGCCAGTTGCGTGACGGGGTCGGCACTGTCGGGCACCGGACGCGGTGGCAGCAACTCGACCTTGCCGCCATCGGACGCGGTGGGGGCGGGCGCCTGCGGCACGTCGCTGGCCGCGCCGGCCTGCTGCGCCTGAGTCAGCGTGGCCACTTGCGCGATCGTCAATGCCACGGCGGCGAGCCCGACGGCGCGCATGAGGCGGGTGGTCTGCATCGTGTTCATGTCGGCTCCTCGAAGCTAGTAGCAGGCGCCGCCGATGCACGCCGAAAGACGCGTGCCCAGGGCCTTGGCGGAGAACGTGCGCCAGTCGCTCGACAGCGTGCGGTCCTCCATCGTCGTGGCCTGCCCGTCGTCGTTGCGCCAGGTTCCCGACGTGCCGATCTGCACACATTGAGTGCTGGGCAGGCTGTTCGACAGCGACGACGATTCGCAACTGGCCTTGCTGGCGTAGATGTTGAGTGGCGACGAGATCGAGAAGTTGCCCCCGCCGACGTATTCGTCGCCCAGGCCGAACAGGTAGTGGCCGGACTCGTGCAGGAAGACCCAGGTCGCGTCGGTGAGATTCGTCTGTGAGGTGCCGGCGCCGCCGCCGAGCGAAATCGACGCGCAGTCGCGGAACGTGTCGCGGTGCAGGATCGACGTGCCGTCGAATGCCGCGCGCACCGTCGCCGCCGCGCCGCTGAACGTGCGGGTGCAGCCATTGCCATCGGCGCCCGTGGGCCCGGCCCAGAGGTTGAAGATGTTCTTCCACGTGCGGTTCCAGGTCGAGAACGCGTTGGTGTCGGTGTAGAAGAGCGCGCGCATCATCGGGTCGAGGTCGTCGGTGAAGTCGCGGTAGCTCGGCATGTCGGCATCGGGCACGAGCCCGAGGTCGATCTTGTCGCCGCGGTCGTTGCTGCTGCTCGGCGCATCGGTGCGCCAGATGACGGGCCGGGCCGTTTCCCACGGCATCGTGATCGTGCCGAAGGGCAGGTTGACGGTGGTGACCGTCAGCGGCGCGCCGCCGGCATACGTGACGGCCGGCGTCGACGCGGTCTTGTTCTTGCCGCTGCGCGCCGTGGCGCGGTAGGTCACCAGGCGGCGTGGCCCCAGTGCCAGTGGCAGCGAGCACGTGACCTCGGTCTTGACGTTGGCGAACGTGCACACCGCCGCGACCGTCGACGCGTTCGAACGGCACGGGATCAGGCTCGGCGGAAACGTGCCGCAGGCCGTGAGTTCGCCCACGGTGGCCTCCACGCGCACCTCGGCAATGCCGTCCGTCGCCTCGCGCGTTCGCACCACGATCGTCGACACGTGGTTCTCGGCGCGGTAGAGCGGCTCGTGCAGGGCGTTCACCGACGGCACGCCGGCACAGCCGGCCAGCAGCAGCGACGCGGCGGACAGCAGCAGGGGGAATCTCATGGCCGATCTCCTTGTCTCGCGGTTCGGCCGCAGGTTGGCAGCGGCCATGCCGGAGCGTAGGCCGGCGGCGACCGCGTGTGTTGCAAGGAACTGGGTGCGCACGCGCCCCCGTTCTAGGGGGGCTTGCATGCGGAGACGGCGGCCGGGGTGCGTCCCGCGAAAGGGCCCGGATGTCAGCCCGTCGCGCTTCGCTTGCGTGTCATTGCCACCTTGTGCAGCAGCTCGACGAGCATGCCGCGCTCCGCTGCGCTGAGTGCAGCCATGGCGACGGCCTCGCCATCGACCAGGCGTTGCGTGGAGCGTCGCGCGAGGCTGGCGCCGGCCGTCGTGGCGCGGATGTGCTGCATGCGGGCATCGGCCGTGCTGCGGCTGCGCACCACCAGGCCGCGCGACTCCAGCCGGTCGAGCCAGACGGCGATGTTCGGTGGTGTCACGGACAGCCCGCGCGCCAGTTGGCGCGCCGTCACGTCGGGGTTCGCGTGGACCAGTGCCAGCATCGTGTACTCCACCGGCCGCAACCCGCTGATGCTGCCGACCTCGGCCTCGAAGACCTGCGTCGTGACGATCGTCGCCTGCGCCAGCTGGTAGCCGACCACACCGTGCAGCGTGCCTTCGGCAAGGCGGGCCTGCGGCGTGCGGTCCGGGGGTGGAAGTGGTGGGTTGGCGGGCATCGGGCAGGTCGGCGCGGTGCGCCAACTGTATCCGCCGCCGGCGGCCGGCCCTGACCGGGGACAAACCCCGTGGAGCCGCCGCAGATAGATAACTAACATTACTAATTGAGCAAGAGCGAATCGCGTCAACACGGGGTTGGCGACACCGTTTCGTTCCGCTGCTAACTCAAATTGCGAGGAGACCATCCGATGAAGAACCCGATCCCGCGCCCGGCCGTCGGCGCTTTGCTGCTGCTGTCGATGGCGGTTTCACCGGCCTTCGCGGACGGTGGCGGCCATCACATGCGCCTGCCGCGCCTGAACCCGGCGACACCGGCCGCGCTGATCGGCAGCTGCGAGGCCTTGGCCGCACAGCTGACCGCTCTGCCCAACACCGCGATCACGGCGACGGGCACCGTGGCGGCCGGCGCGCTGTCGCAGGCCGGCCAGCCCGTGCCGGCGCATTGCCTGGTGAGCGGAAAGATGTTCGAGCGTGTCAGCCCGGCCGACGGCAAGACCTACGCCATCGGATTCGAGATGCGCCTGCCGGTGGCGTGGAATGGCCGCTTCTGGCACCAGGGCAACGGCGGCATCGACGGGTCGGTCGTGACCGCCACGGGCGCCCTCGGCGGCGGCCCGTTGACGAGCGCGCTGCTCCAGGGCTTTGCGGTGTTGAGCTCCAACGCGGGCCATACCCTGGCGCAGGGTGGCCCGGCATTCGGGCTCGACCCGCAGGCGCGTCTGGACTACGGCTACCAGGCGGTGGGCAAGCTCACGCCGATGGCCAAGCAGGTGATCGCCACGGCCTACGGCAAGGGGCCGGACCGCTCGTATTTCGCAGGCTGCTCCAACGGCGGGCGCCACACGCTGGTGACGGCCGCGCGTTATGCCGACGAGTACGACGGCTATCTCGCCGGCGCGCCCGGCTTCAACCTGCCACTCGCGGCGCTGGCCAATATCTTCGGCGCGCAGCGTTATGCCACCGTCGCCACGGCCGACCCCTCATCGCCACCTGGGCTGGAGACGGCCTTCACCGCGGCCGAACGCAAGACCCTTGCGGCCGCCGTGCTGAACCGCTGCGACGCGCTCGACGGCGCGGTCGATGGCCTGATCCAGGACACACGGGTGTGCCAGAAGCGTTTCGACCTGATGCGCGACGTGCCCACCTGCACTGGCGCGCGTGACGGCACGTGCCTGAGCCAGGCCCAGAAGATCGCCATCGAGCCGATCTTCAGCGGCGCCACGACGAGCAACGGCGAGCCCTTCTACGCGCCGTTCCCGTACGACAGCGGCATCGGCGGCGGTGGCATCCCGTTCTGGGAATTCACCGCGCCGCTCGCGCTCGACTCGGGTGCCGTGGGGGTCATCTTCAAGGTGCCGCCGTCGCTGCAGGCGCTCACCAACGGGCCGACGTTCTCGCTCACGAGCAACATCGATACGTTGCTGGCCGAACTCCACGCCACCAATGCCACGTTCGTCGAATCGGCGCTGAGCTTCATGACGCCGCCGGACGCCACGGACATGAACGCGGTGCGCCGGCGTGGCGCCAAGATCATGGTCTACCAGGGTGTGAGCGACCCGATCTTCTCGATCGCCGACACCGAGAAGTGGTTCCGCGGTGTCGACCGGCGCAGCGGCAACGACGCCGATGCGTTCGTGCGGCTGTATCCGGTGCCCGGCATGGGCCACTGCTCCGGCGGCCCGACGGCCGACCAGGCCGACTTCATCACACCGCTGGTGAACTGGGTCGAACGCGGTCAGGCGCCAGGCGCCATCGTGGCGACCGCACGCGGTGCCGGCAACGCCGGCGGCGTGAACCTCGAAGTGCCCGCCGACTGGGCGCCGGACCGCACGCGCCCGCTGTGCCCGTACCCGAGCGTGGCGCGCTACAACGGCCGGGGCGATGTCGAACGGGCCGGCAGCTTCAGCTGCCGCCCGGCCGGCCCGTCCTTCGAGCACGGCCACGACAAGGGCCACGACCGGCACTGATCCGGGGGTCGGGCGCACCACGGCGCCCGACCCACTACCATGCAGGGCTCGACGCCACCGCGCGTGGCCGCGCCGCCCGGGCCTCCCCGCGGTGTAACCCGATGCCACCCGTCCGGCCCCTGCCTTGCACGACAAACGCCACCGCGGCCTGCTGGTCGCCAACCTGATCGCGCAGCTCGCCTTCGGCCTGCTGGCCATGACGATCTGCATTCCGTCGATGCAGGAGTGGGGTGCGATCTTCGGCGCCGGCCAGCCGAGCGTACAGCTGACCTTCAGTGCCTACGTGGTCGCGTACGGCGGCCTTCAACTGGTCTATGGGCCGTTGTCCGACCGCATCGGGCGCAAGGCCGTGCTGCTGGCAGGGCTCATGCTGGCGGGGCTGGGTTCGGTGCTCGCAGCGCTGGCGCCCAGCCTGGATTCGCTCATCGTGGCGCGCTTCGTTCAAGGCGCGGGCAGCGCTGCCGGCATGGTGGTCGGGCGCGCCATGGTGCAGGACCTGTTCCAGGGCCCTGAGCGGACCCGTGTGATGGCCTACATCGGCATGGCGATGGGGTTGTGTCCGCCGCTCGCGACCATCGTCGGAGGACAGATCCACGTGCAACTGGGTTGGCGCATCAACTTCGTGATCATGGCGCTGCTGGCGGGGGTGCTGATGCTGGCGGCGTGGCGCGGGCTGCCCGGCCGCGTCGAGCTGCCGGCGCACGAGGGCCACTGGCTGCGCGCGATGGCGGTGTCGTACGCGCGTCTGGCGCGCGAGCCTGCCTTCGTGCTGTACGTGGCGATCCTGGCCATGACCACGGCGACGTTCTATGCGTTCCTGGCCGGAGCGCCGATCGTGCTGCGCAGCTATGGCGTCGGCCCCGATGGCGTGGGTTACTACATCATGTGCATTCCGTTGTCGTACTTCGTGGGCAACTACCTCAGCACGCATCTCGTGCGCAGCACCGGCGAGGCCCGGATGATGGCGCTCGGGCAGGCACTCACGGTCGGAGGCATCGCGCTGATGCTCGCCCTTGGCCTGGCCCACGTGAATTCGCCGCTGGCGTTTTCCTTGCCGCTCATGTTGCTCGGTCTGGGGCACGGACTGCTGGTGCCGCCGACGCTGGCGGGCACGGTCGGGCTGTTGCCTGCGCTCGCCGGTTCGGCCGCCGCCGTGGCCGGCCTGATGCAGCAACTGCTCGGCGCGGTGGGAGGCTATGCGGTGGGCCTGCTCACGCACGACGGCGCCGTCAATCTGGGCTGGCTGATGTTGGCCCTGGCCTGCGCCGGCGCCCTGGCGCAGCTGATGTTGCGAAGCCGGGTGGCCAGGTAGGACGTCCAAGCCAGGGCCGGGCGCCGGGAGCGGAGCGCGCTGGCCGTGCTTCAGTCGAAGTCGATCACCGTATCGGCAGGCCCCGGCGTGCAGCCGTCGGCCATGCGGTCCCAGCCATGGTGAACGACGACACGTTGCGCGTCGTGGCACATCTCCACGCGGCGTGCACCCGGCACGCGCTCGTGCACGAACGTCTCGATGGAATCGGGCAGGCTGGTCCGGAAGTGCAGGGCGAACTGGTCGGCCGTCGGATGGTCGTCGACGTGGATCATCGGGACGAACGGCGCAATGAACATCAGCAGGTGCGAGCCGACTTGCACCGGCGCCGGGTCGTAGCGGTTCTCCGCCAGCCATTGCTGCGCCCGGGCACGCAGGTCCACGGTGTCTTCGAGTGGCGCCCAGGCCGCGGCGAGCAACTCGATCAGCCATTGGTTGCAGTTCTGGTAGCGCACGCTGAACGGGTGGGCGTTGGCGCTGTACGTCGACGCCAGCAGGCGCAGTGCCCGCCGGTCGTCGAGCGCGGCCGGCTCGATGCGGGCGGCCGCGTCCGCCGGCAGCAGCACGATGGACAGGTAGCCCGTGGCGGGGTTGTCGGTTCCGAGTACAAAACCGGGCAGACCTTGGTCGAACAGGCGCGGCCGGCGCTCGTCGCAGGCGTAATAGAGCTGGCGCACGGACCACGGCCCGTTGCGGTTGGCCTTGAGGCTCACGCCGGCGTGGGAATAGCGAATGCCGAAGCGGCTCAGATCGGTGCCATTGCGCGACACCACGGCGACCGTATCGCCCGACGCGTCCAGCTCACGCTGCGCGAGTGCGGCAAAACGAAGCATGCGGTCCTGCTGCTGCACGGTGCTCGCCGCGGCGCCATCGCACAGGCGCAGCGACGCCAGTGGCGACGCTGCGTTGCAGGTCAGGGCAGCCAGGGTGGCAACGGCGCAGGCGAAGTCCCGCGCTGCGTGTATCAAAACCGCAGCGGACGGGCCGCCAGGCCGCTGCGCCACTCGTCGCTCAGCGCCAGGAAGAAGGGCTCGCGCTGCCCGGCTTGCGCACGCGCGAACTCCAGGCCGTACGGGCGATTTCGCACACTGACGATATCGCCGGCAGCGATGACATTCGTGGCCACGGCCTTCTGCGGGATGTCCACCAAGATCTCGGCGCGCTCTGCCCGGCCTGCAGCAATGTCGAGCTGCAGACGGAACCGCAACAAGCCCGCATCACCAGGCAACTGCGCAACGTCGATCACCTGGTAGTCGCCGTCCGCGACCTGCTTTCCGCCGTCGGAACTCTTGCTCGACCCGTGCACGGACTCGGACAGGCTGCCCAGGGACGCGGAGCCGGCGCTGGAGGCCGACGAGGCGAGGCTCTCTGCGCGGCAGGCCACGAACGGGGCCAGGCAGATCATCGAGGCGATGGCGAGTCGAGCGGGCAAGCGGTTCATCGTGGCTCCGTCAATCAGTGTGGTGCGGCGATCCAGAGGATAGCGCCGCCCAACGCCGTTCGTGTGTCTGCGCGTGACTTCTCGACCCCACCACGCCCCGGTTCGAGCTGTCAGAAAAGCAAAAAAGCCTTGCGAAGCAAGGCTTTTTGCGAGCCGCACTCGGCGGCATCGATTTGTCACCTGAGGGTGACATGGTCCGGTATCGAGATACCGGTGAAGGGTTGGATGGTGTGGTGAGATTTCTCGATAGATCTGCCCTCCTTCCAAAGCGCCAGCCTTGAAACTTCATTCCGAAGCCAGAGCCTGCGCTAGACAATCGACAGCCGAAGTAAACGCCTTTCCGCGCAGCTCGTCAAGGCTTCTTACCTGCGCGCGGGCGGACGTTTTCCACACAGTGTGCGTGCACGACGCGGACGATCCGGTCACGCCTTCGCGCGACGACACCGACTCGGCTTCTTGCCACGATGGATGCCGCTGCGCCCTGCCGTCAGAGCCCGAGGGCGCTCAATCCCGGGTGGTCGTCGGGCCGCCGCCCGAACGTCCAGCGGAACAGACGGTCGGCCTCGCCGATCGGCAGGTCGTTGATGCTGGCGAAGCGCCTTGTCATGAATCCGGCGTCGTTGAATTCCCAGTTCTCGTTGCCGTAGCTGCGAAACCAGTGACCCGAGTCGTCATGCCACTCGTAGGCAAAGCGCACCGCGATGCGGTGGCCACTGAAGGCCCACAGCTCCTTGATCAAACGGTAGTCGAGCTCGCGGTCCCACTTGCGGCGCAGGAACGCCTTGACCTGCTCGCGGCCGACCGGAAATTCGGCGCGGTTGCGCCAGCGGGTGTCCTCGGCATAGACACGCGCGCAGACCTCGGGGTCGCGTGTATTCCAGGCGTCCTCGGCGCCACGCACCTTCTTCGCCGCGGACTCGGCAGTGAAGGGCGGCAAGGGCGGGCGTGTCTCGGCATTCATCGGCGGTCTCGAAGTCGGGTTCTGGGTGGCACCGTGTTTACCAGCCGATCGCCTTCGGCAGCCACGTGGCGATCGCAGGGTAGGCGAATACCAGCACGATTCCCAGCACCTGGAGGCCGACGAACGGCAGCACGCCGGTATAGATGTGCCGCGTGGTCACTCCCGGCGGCGTGACACCACGCAGGAAGAACAAGGCCCAGCCGAAGGGTGGCGTCAGGAAGCTGGTCTGCAGGTTGACGGTGATCAGCATCGCAAGCCAGACGGGGTCGACGCCGGCCTTGGCGAAGATCGGCAGGAACAGCGGCACCGCGATATAGCTGATCTCGATCCACTCCAGGAAAAAACCCAGAACAAAGATCAGCGCCATCAGGAACCAGATGCCGGCGCTGGTGCCACCGGGCAGGAAGGCGAACAGGTCTTCGATCAGGCTCTCGCCGTGCAAGCCGCGGAAGGCCAGACTGAAGACCTGCGAGCAGATCAGGATGAACAGCACCATCGCCGAAATGCGCGTGGTGCTGCGCATCACGTCGCGCAGCACGTCGAGCGTCAGGCGCCGCGCCAGCGCCACTACACCGATCGCCCCCAGCGCGCCCATCGACGCGGCCTCGGTCGGCGCGGCGATGCCGGCGATGATCGACCCCAGCACCGCGCACACCAGCGCCAGCGGCGGCACCGCCACCCGGACGACGCGCCACCAGAGCTCGCCGCGGCTGACGCTGTCGCGCTCGGCCTTCGGCACCGGCGGCATCGACTCGGGACGCAGGATGCCGTTCAGCACGATCCAGGCGCAGTACAGCGCCGCGAGCATCAGACCGGGCATCACCGCGGCCGCGAACAACGTGCCCACCGACAACTGCATGATGTCGGACAGCAGGATCAGCACCAGGCTGGGCGGGATGATCTGCCCCAGCGTGCCCGAGGCGCAGATCGCGCCGCAGCTGATCGCCGGGTCGTAGCCGCGGCGCAGCAGCGTGGGCAGCGTGAGCAGACCCAGCGTGATGACGGTCGCGCCGACGATGCCCGTCGTGGCGCCCATCAACACGCCGACGCCGATGATGCCCAGCGCCATGCCACCACGCAGCCCGCCGGCCAGATGGCCGATGACGTCGAGCAGGTCTTCGGCCAGACGCGATTTCTCGAGCATCACGCCCATGAAGACGAACAACGGAATCGCCAGCCACTGGTAATTGGCGACGACGCCGTAGATGCGCGCTGGCAAGAGGTGGAACAGCGTCTCGCCGAAGCCCATGAAGCCGAAGACGAAGCCGGCCGTCGCCAGCGTGATGCCCACCGGCACGCCGGCGATCAACAGCACGAAGAAACCGATCAACAGGCCGATCGCCAGCCACTCCTGCATGCCCATGGGTCAGCCCCTGAGGCGACGCAGCGCGGCGACACCCTGCGAGGCGGCCTGCAGCGCGAAGAGCGCAAAGCCCAGCGGTATCAACGCCTTGAGTGCCCAGCGGTATTTCAAGCCGCCGGGGTCGGCCGAGATCTCGTCGATCGCGTACGACTGCTGCACATAAGGGATGGAATAGCGGATCACCAGCACACTCATGGCCACCGCCAGCAGCGCTGCCAGCAGGTCGACGGCGGCCTGGCCGCGTGCCGGGTAGTGCGCATACAGCACGTCCACGCGCACATGCTCACCCTGGTTGAGCGCGTACGTCATCCCCACCAGCGCCAGCGGCGCCAGCAGATGCCATTCGAGCTCCTGCGACCACACCGAGCCGATGCTGAAGGCGTAGCGCAGCAGCACATTGACGGCCATCAGGGCGGCGATGGCCAGCGTCAGCCACGAGGCCGCTCGCCCGATGCGCTCGATGGCGCGATCGACCGCCCCGGCGGCACCGCCGCCGGATACTGGGGCATTCATCGCGGCCTCAGACCTTGATGATCTTGTCGAGATACGGCCCTTCGCTGTACGCCGACCAGGCCACGAACTTCTTCATGTAGGCCATGTACGAGTCGTGCACCTTCTTGGTCATCGGGTCCTTGGCGGCGCCCTCGGCGAGCACCTTTTCCGTGACTTCGCGCAACTTGGCCAGCACGTCGTCGGGCAGCGGGCGGGCGATCACACCCTGGTTCTTGATCAGGTCCTCCATCGCCTCGGCGTTGGTGCGCTGGCACCATGCTTCGCTGATCACGTTGCAGGCCGCGGCGGCGTTCTCGACCACGGCCTGCAGGTCCTTCGGCAGCTTGTCCCAGGCGGCCTTGTTGATCAGCAACTCGCCCACCGTGGCGCTCTCGTGCCAGCCGGTGGTGTAGTAGTACTTGGCGGCCTTGTGCAGGCCGAGCTTGCGGTCCTGGAACGGGCCCACGAACTCGGCCGCGTCGATCACGCCGCGCTCGAGTGCCGGGAAGATCTCGCCGCCGGGCAGCAGCTTCACGTCCACGCCGAGTTGGGCGTACACCTTGCCGGCCAGGCCCGGAATGCGCATCTTCAAGCCCTTCAAGTCGGCAACGGTCTTGATCTCCTTCTTGAACCAGCCCGTCATCTGCACACCGGTATTGCCGCAGGGCATGGCCACCATGCCGAAGGGCTTGTAGACCTCGTTCCAAAGGTCGATGCCGCCGCCGTCGTACAGCCAACCGTTGATGCCCTGGAAATTGAGGCCGAAAGGCACGGCGCAGAAGTACTGCGCGGCCGCGGTCTTGCCGGTCCAGAAGTACGAGTTGGCATGGTTCATCTCGACCGTGCCCGCGCGCACGGCATCGAAACCTTCGAGCGCCGGGATCAGTTCACCCGCGCCGAAGACCTGGATCTTCAGCCGCCCGCCCGACATCGCCTCGATGCGCTTGGCCAGGTCGGTGGCCGAGCCGGGGCCTTCCATGTAGAACGGCGACCCCTTGCCGTAGGCCGAGGTCATCTTCCAGCTGAAGGTGGTTTGTGCCTGGGCGGCGACCGCCGGAACGGCCAGTGCGCCGGCGATGCCGGCCTTGATTGCGGAACGGCGAGACGTGCGATCGGTCATGGGTACCCCAAACGAAGATGAAGTTGGAAGGAATTTCGGAAGTCGAGACAAACCCACCGCGTGGCTAGCGGTTTCCGTGCCAGCGACCCTGACACGCACAAGCGCTTGAGGCCGTCGGCGCGCACGGTCCGTCAACGCATGGCCAACGCGCCGAAGGGTCGCGGCGCGTGCGGCGGGCGGCTGTGGACCGTGTCAGTACGACTTGTAGGGCAGGTACTTGCCGGACATCGTGATGTTCACGCGGTCCCCGTTCGGATTCGCCTCGCGCTTGAGGTCCATCCGGAAGTCGATGGCCGACATGATCCCGTCGCCGAATTCCTCGTGGATCAGTTCCTTGAACGTCGTGCCGTACACGTTGACCAGTTCATAGAACCGGTAGATCACGGGGTCGGTGGGCACGGACGTCGGCAGGCTGCCCTTGTAGGGCACGACCATCAGCCACTTCTTCTCTTCCTCGGTCAGCCCGAAGATCTTCGCGATCACGCCGGCCTGCTCGGCGTTGAACTGCATCTGACCCAGGCAGCCGGCGGTGACCCACTCCTTGCTCAGGCCGACCTGCTCGGCCACGTCCGACCACTTCAGCCCCTGGCTGACCTTGGTGGCGACGATCTTTTCAGTGACTTCGATGCGGCTCATACGATTCTCCTCAAAGGGACAGGTTGAACGGGTGGATGGGGGCCTGCAGCGCCAGGTTCGGGGTCGAGGCCGGGGCTGACCTCCAGGGGCTGTGCCGGGGCGCGTCCGTGAGACAGGTCCTTCGATCGCGCGACCAGAAAGTCGACCAGGTGGTTGCGGATGCGGTAGTACTGCGGGTCATGGTGCAGGCTGGCGCGGTTGCGTTCGCGGCTCATCGTGTTCTTGACGATCTCGGCCACACGCGCCTGCGGGCCGTTGCTCATCAGCAGGATGCGGTCGGCGAGCAGGATCGCCTCGTCGACGTCGTGCGTGATCATGAAGACGGTCTGGTGGGTCTCGGCGCAGATCCGCAGCAACTCGTCCTGGATCGTGCCGCGCGTCAGTGCGTCGAGTGCGCCGAACGGCTCGTCGAGCAGCAGCATGCGCGGCTGGATCGCGAATGCGCGCGCGATGCCCACCCGCTGCTTCATGCCGCCCGAGAGCTCCGACGGTTTCTTGTCCATGGCGGCACTCAGGCCGACCATCGCGACGTAGCGCTCGATGTGGTCCCGTTGTTGTGCCGCCGACCAGTGCGGCCACTTGCTGCGCACCGCGAACGCGATGTTCCGGCGCACGCTCAGCCACGGCATCAGCGCGTGGCCCTGGAACACCACGCCGCGCTCGAGCCCGGGGCCCGCGACCTCGCGGTTGTCCATGAAGACATGGCCGGTGCTGGCGCTCTCCAGCCCTGCCAGCACGTTCAGGATGGTGGTCTTGCCGCAGCCGCTGTGGCCGATGATGCAGACGAACTCGCCGGAGGCGATGTTGAAGTTGACGCTGTCGAACACCGGCGCGTCGCCGCCCGGGTAGGTCTTGCTCAGGCCTTCGACCTTGAGGAAGTCAGTCGACATAGGTCACCGCCTTCTGCAGCCGCGAGAACATCAGGTCGAGCAACATCCCGACCACGCCGATGACCAGGATCGCGAAGATCACGTTGGGCAGGCTGAGGTTGTTCCACTCGTTCCAGACGAAGTAGCCGATGCCCGTGCCGCCGACGAGCATCTCGGCGGCGACGATGACCAGCCAGGCGATGCTCATGCTGATGCGCATGCCCGTCAGGATGGTGGGCGCCGCAGCCGGCAGGATCACCTCGAAGGCCTTGCGCAGCGGGCTGACCTCGAGCGTGCGTGCCACGTTCAGCCACTCGCGCCGCACGCCGTCGACACCGAACGCGGTGTTGATCAGCATCGGCCACACCGAGCAGATGAAGATCACGAAGATGCCGCTGATATTGCTGTCCTTGATCGTGTACAGCGCCAGCGGCATCCAGGCCAGCGGCGAGATCGGCTTCAGTACCTGGATGAACGGATCGAGCGCGCGGTAGACCAGCGGACTCATGCCGATGACGAAGCCCAGTGGAATCGCCACCACGGCCGCCAGCAGGTAACCCAGCGCGACACGTCCGAGCGAATAGCCGAGTTGCAGGCCGATGCCCTTGTCGTTGGGGCCGTTGTCGTAGAACGGGGCGGCCAGATTCTTCGCCGTCACCGCGGCCATCTGTGCCAGCGTCGGGAAGCCCGATTTGGCGGTCTGCGCCGAGGCGCCGGGATCCTTGCCCAGCAGCTTGGCGTACTCGATCTGTTCAGGCGTCAACGCAGGACCGGCCGTCGCCGCAGGCCCCGGCGACACAGTGGCGACATGCCACACCGCCAGCACCAGCGCCAGCAGCACCAGCGACAGCAGTCCGGAGCGAAAGCCCAGCGTTCGGTTCACGGCCGGCCCTCCCTTCAGGCGTGCCCGACCGCGAAGCTCTTCGAGTAGGCCTTGGCCTTCTCGGGATCGAAGACCTTGCCCATGATCGTGAACTTCGGATATGCGCCCTCGGGCGGGGTCATGCCGAGTTGCGCCATCGTCTTCTTGGCGTCGGTCAGCAGGAACACCTTCTCGGCGATCTGCTTGTAGTTGACGTCGCCCTTCACGTAGCCCCAGCGCTGCATCTGCGTCAACATCCACACCGCCATGCTCTGCCACGGGATGGGGTCGAAGTCGGCCCGGTCGGGCACGTTCTTCACGCTGCCCAGACCGTCGGCAAACTTGCCGGTGAGCACCTGCGCGACCACGGTCTCGGGCTGGTTGAGGTAAGCCGCCGGCGAGATCACCTTGGCGATCAGCTCGCGGTTCTCGGCCTTGCGTGCCATCGCTGCGGCCGTCAGCACCGCGCGGTACAGCGCGGCGAAAGTGTTGGGGTGCTGCTGGATGAACTCGGTGCTGGTGCCGAAGGCGCAGCAGGGGTGGCCGTTCCACAGGTCCTTGGTGAGGATGTGGAGGAAGCCCACCTCCTCGTAGACCGCCCGCTGGTTGAACGGGTCGGGGCCCAGGTAGCCGTCGATGTTGCCGGCGCGCAGGTTGGCCACCATTTCGGGCGGCGGCACGACGCGGATCTGGATGTCCCGGTCAGGGTCCAGGCCCGACTCGGCCACGTAGTAGCGCAACAGGAAGTTGTGCATCGAGAACTCGAAGGGCACAGCGAACTTGAAGCCTTTCCAGTCCTTCGGATTGCGCCGGTCCTTGTGCTTCATCGCCAGCGTGATGGCCTGCCCGTTGGTGTTCTGGATCGTCGCCACGTTCATCGGCACCGCGTTGCTGCCGGCGCCCAGGCTGATGGCCAGCGGCATCGGGCTCAGAAAGTGCGTCGCGTCGTATTCCTTGTTCAGCATCTTGTCGCGGATCAGCGCCCAACCTGCGGTCTTGACCACCTGCACGTCGAGACCCTGCTTCTCGTAGAAGCCCAACGGGTGCGCCATGATCAGCGGCGTTGCGCAGGTGATCGGGATGAAGCCGATCTTCAGCGCCTTTTTCTCGAGGGCGCCCTTGTCCTGGGCCATGGCCTGCAGGCTGGCCAGCGGCAGCACGCTGCCGATCGCGGCCATCGCGGTGTTGCGGCCGACGGCGCGCAGGAAGCGACGCCGCACCGCGTCCTGTGGGAACAGCGCCTTCATCAGCGCGGCCTCGATGAAGTTGTCGGAATACGCCTGGAACTCGGCGCTCTCGCTGCGTGTGCGCAGTTCGGCGGCGGCATGATCGGCCGGGCTGGCATGGGCGCCGCAGGTGCAGCGCATGGTCAGCGGGCGGTCGGCGTCGTAGGGGTCGAACGGGGTCATGGCGGTCCTTCCTGCATCGATGGATGACATGCTAGGAAAGGCCGGCGATCCGCAGTATCGAGATGGGCGTGAAGTTGCTGTAGTGCTGGCCCTACAGGCGCCGTCGAACCCGTGCATCGGCTGCGCCGGCGCGCCGTGCCCGCGCGTGAAACGACGGGCCGCTCCGGGCCGGGGTCACACGATCTCCTGCCGCACCGCGTAGAGCGCCAGCTCGACATCGTTGCGTACGCCCGTCTTGTCGAGAATGCGCGCGCGGTACGTGCTCACGGTGTTGGCGGCGAGCACCAGGTGCTCGGCGATCTCGCCGACGCTGTGCCCGGCGGCCAGCAGGCGAAAGACCTGGTACTCGCGGTGCGACAGCCGCTCGTGCAGGGGCTTGTCACCCGCAGCGTCGTCGGCCCCGGGGCCGCCCAGCGCACCTGCCAGCAGTTCCGCCACGCCGGGGGTGATGAACAGCTTGCCGCCGGCAGCGCGGCGAATCGCCTCGGTCAGCTGTTCGGCGTCGGCGCTCTTGTTCAGGTACCCGGCGGCGCCGAGCTTGAGGCTGCGCACGGCGTACTGCCGGTCCGGATAGGTCGACAGCATCAGCACCGGCAGGCGCGGGAACTCGGACTTGAGCTGGCGCAGGATGTCCAGGCCGTCGCGCTGGGGCATGGCGATGTCCAGCAGCACGACGTCGATGGCCCCGGCGCGTGCCTGTGCCAGTGCGTCGGGGCCATTGGCAGCCTCGCCGGCCAGCGCGATGTCGGCGGCGTCGGCCAGGATCAGCTTGATGCCTTGGCGCACGATCTGGTGGTCGTCGCAGATCAACACGCGGATCATGTCCGGCCTTTCATGCGCCGGCCTCGGCCAACGGCAGCACCAGCCGCGCGCGGGTGCCGGCGCCGGGCGCGCTGTCGATCGTGACCCGGCCGCCGAAGTGGCCGGCGCGCTCGCGCATGCCGATCACGCCCCAGCTGTGCGGGTCGGCGAGCGCCTGCGCCGGCGCGCCGACGCCGTCGTCGCTGACTTCGATGTAGAGCACCGGGTCGGGCGGGGCGTCGACCGTGATGCGCATGCGAACGTTGCGTGCCTTGGCGTGGCGCGCCACGTTCGACAGCATCTCCTGGAAGATCCGGAAAGCGGCGATGGCCTGCCCGCCCGTGGGCGGCGCCACACCGGCGGACACGTGAACCTGCAAGGTCGCGTCGATCTCGCTGCTCTCGATGAATTCCTGCGCCTGCCACTCCAGCGCCGCCCACAGACCCTGGTGGTCGAGGATGCTGGGCCGCAGGTCGGTGATGATGCGGCCGACGTTGTCGACCGCGGTGTCGATCAGCCGGCCCATGCCCTGGCATTTGCAGACCAGTTCGGCGCGGTCGGCGACACGCTTGCCGAGCCAGTGGGTGTCCATCTTCAACGCCACCAGCAGCGAGCCCAGCTCGTCGTGGATCTCGCGTGCGATCCGCTTGCGCTCGGCTTCGCGGACAGTCTCCAGGTGGTTCGCCAGCTCGCGCAGCTCGTGGGTGCGCTCGGCGACGCGGCGCTCGAGTTCGTCGTTGGTGCGCTTCAGCGATTCCTCGGCGCGCTTGCGTTCGCCGATGTCGACGAAGGTCACGACGGCGCCGCGAACTTCGCCGTGTTCGATCACGGGGTAGCTGCTGTACTCGGCGGGAAAGCAGCTGCCGTCCTTGCGCCACAGCACCTCGTCGTCGATGCGGCAGGGCAGGCCGCGGCGGAAGGCATTGAAGATGGGGCACTCCTCCTCGGCATAGTGGCGGCCGTCGGCATGCGAGTGGTGCATCAGCGCGTGCATGTTGCGACCGAGCACCTCTTCGGTGCTCCAGCCCAGGGTCTGCGCCGCGGCCCGGTTCACGAAGGTGCAGCGGCCGTCCATGTCGATACCGAAGATGCTTTCACCCGTGCTTTCAAGCAGCAGCGTCAAGCGATCGGCGGCGGCGGCAGGGACGGCAGTCATGCCGGCGAGTGCGCAATTGCCATGCCACGCCGGGCACCGGGCTTGCGGTGCGGTCCCGACGTCCCCCTAGCCCGCCATGCAGATCGACACGTGATCCAGGTCCGGCGTCATCGACGCGCGCCTTGCCGCGTGACGTCGCACTCAGAGCCGCCCGAGCACGAAGCCGAGCACGACACCGCAGGCGCCCGCGATCAGCGCAACCACCCATATGGGCAGGCCGCCACCCACCCGGGCTGCATCTGCGACGGGGGCGACAGGCGTCGCGGCCGTTTCAGGCGGAGCCGCTATCACCGGCTCCGGCTCGATGGCCACGCCTCCCAGGCGCGCGGCGAAGGCGGCGAAGAACTCGTCGGCATTCTTCTTTGCCACCGACTGCACGAGCCGGCTGCCGACACTGGCGAGCTTGCCGCCGATCTCGGCCTGCGCCTGGTAGCGCAGGAGCGTGTTCTCGCCGTCCTCGGCCAGCGCCACATGCGAGGTCATTCGCGCGAACCCGGCCGCGCCGCCCTGGCCTTCACCCCGCAGCGTGTAGCTGCGCGGCGGGACGAGGTCGCTCAGCGTGACCTTGCCCTTGAAGACCGCGCTGATCGGGCCGACCTTGGTGGCGACGACCGCGTCGAAGCCGGTGTCCGAGGTGCGCTCCAGCGCCCGGCAGCCGGGGATGCAGGCCTTGAGCACCTCGGAGTCGTTCAGGGCCGCCCATACCTCGGGCACGGGGGCAGGGATGCGGTACTCGCCGGCGAAGTCCATCGGGTGCGGCCGACCCGGTTTCAGGCCTGGTAGTGGCGAAACAGCACCTGGGTGCCGTCGCGGCCATGACCCTTGGCTGCGAGCTGGTTGTACAGCCGCCTCGCAAGCGCCAGCCCCGGCAGGTCGAGCTTCATGCGCTCGGCCTCGTGCAGGGCGATGCCCATGTCCTTGATGAAATGCTCGGTGAAAAAGCCGGCTGCAAAATCATCCTTGAGCATGCGCGGGCCCATGTTGGCCAGCAGGAAGCTGCCCGCGGCGCCGCCCGTGATCGAGCTGAGCACCGTCTGCGGGTCGAGCCCCGAGCGTTGGGCGTAGGCCAGGCCCTCGCACACACCGAGCATCGTCGAGGCGATGACGATCTGGTTGCACATCTTGGTGTGCTGGCCGCTGCCCGGCCCGCCCTGCAGCACCACGCTCGGGCCCATCAGGCGCAGCACCGGCGCCGCGCGCTCGAAGGCCTCGGCGCTGCCGCCGACCATGATCGACAGCTTGGCGTCGCGCGCGCCACCCTCGCCACCCGACACGGGGGCATCCAGTGCGTGGACGCCGCGCGCCTGCGCTGCAGCGGCGATCCGCTGCGCGAGCTCGGGGCTCGAGGTCGTCATGTCGACCAGAACCGCGCCGGGCGTCGCCCGCTCGACCAGGCCGCCGCTGCCGAGATAGACCGCCTCGACGTCCGCCGGGAAACCGACCATGGTGATGACGATGTCGCTGTGCGCTGCCACGTCGCCGGGTGAATCGTGCCAGGTCGCACCCGCCGCGACGAGCGCCTCGGCACCGCCGCGCGACCGGTTGTAGAGGTGGAGTGCATGGCCGGCGCGCTGGATGTGGCCGGCCATGCTGCGCCCCATGATGCCCAGGCCGATGAATCCCACGGACAAGGTGGCTGTCTCGCTCATGATCGATCTCCTGGCAGGCGGCTGCGAATCAGCTCGCGCAAATACATGGGGGTCAACGGCTGGCGCTCGGCGACCACGCCGATGGCAGCGAGTGCGTCGTTGACGGCATGGGTGACGGCGCCGATCGCGCCCATGACGCCCCCTTCGGCCATGCCCTTGATGCCGGCCGGCGTGTGGCGGCTGGGGGTGTGCATCGGAATCAATTCGAAATCCGGCAGTTCCGACGCCGTGGCCACGAGATAGTCGGACAGCAGGCCGGTCAGGTTCTGCCCATTGCGGTCGTAGACGACCTGCTCGTACAGCGCGCCCGACAGGCCCATCGCCACGGCGCCGTGCTGTTGGCCCTGCACGACCACCGGACTGAGCACCGTGCCGCAATCCTCGGCCACCACGTAGCGCAGGATCCGCAGGCCGCCGGTGCCGGGGTCCAGTTCGACTTCGCAGGCGTGCGAGGCATTGGAGTAGGTCATCGGTGGCGGATCGAAGGTGCGGCTGAAATCCAGACCCGGCGCCACGCCGGCGGGCAGTGCGGTCGGATCGAGATAGGCCACGCGGGCGACGTCGGCGAGCGTCAGGCCGCTGTCCACCCACGTGCCGCCTTCCGCCCGCTCGATGCGGGCGTCGACCATGCGCAGGCCGGCCATGTCGGCCTGCCGCAGCAACTGGGCCGCGATGGCGAGCACCTTGGCCTGCGCATCCTGCGCGCACAGGTAGAGCACGCCGCCGCCGGCGGTGCCACCGCGGGCGCCACGGCTGCCCATGCCGTAGGGCGCGATGTCGGTATGCCCGAGGTGGATGCGCACGAGCGACGGGTCCACGCCCAGCCCTTCTGCCACCGCCTGCGCCATCGCGGTCTCGTAGCCCTGGCCGGTGGCGCCCAGGCCGACCGATGCATTGACCGCGCCGGTCGGCTCGATGCGCAACCAGGCCGCTTCGTGGCCCGAGCCGGGGATGCCCGCCGACTTGTAGAAAGCCGAACCATAGGTCGTCGACTCGACGACATTGCACACCCCCAGGCCCAGCCACCGCCCCTGCCGGCGCGCGGCCGCCTGGCGCGCCTGGAAGTCCTGGCGGTCGATCGACTGGAGCACGGCCTCGAAGGTCTCGCGCGGGGTCACGTCGCGCAGCACCTCGCCGGTGGCCATGGTGTAGGGCAGGTCGCCGGCGTCGATCATGTTCAGGCGCCGGACCTCCATCGCATCGAGTCCGAGCTCGCGGGCCACGGCTTCGAGCGTGCCATCCATGACCCAGCTCGTCACGGCCATCGGGGCCCGCATCGGTGCATTGCCGACCTTGTTCGTCAGCACGACCTTGACGTCGTAGCGGTAGTCCTGCAGCTTGTACGGGCCGGTCAGGATCATGGCGACCACGCGTGCGAGGTAGTTGCCGGGGTAGAAACAATAGGCGCCGAAGTCCTCGAGGATTTCCAGGTCCAGCGCCAGCATGCGGCCCTGCGCATCGACCGCGGCACGGGTACGGCAGAAGTCCTCGCGCGCCTGCGTCGACGCGCCCAGGTTCTCCATCCGGTCCTCGCGCCAGCGCACCGGCCGGCACAAGGCGCGTGCGATCGCAGCGACGGCGAGTTCCTCGCGGTAGAGCGTGATCTTCTGGCCGAATCCGCCGCCGACATCCGGCGAGATCACCGTGACCTGCGACTCCGACAGCCGCAACCGATTCGCCAGCATCGTGCGGTACGGGTGCGGCACCTGGCTGCCGACGTGGAACGTCAGGTGCTCGCGCCCGTCGTCCCACACCGCGATGCAGCCCCGTGTCTCGATAGGCATGTGCGTCTGCCGGTGCTGCGAGAACCGGCTCTCGACGATGCGGTGCGCCGCTTGCATGCGTGCCTCGACGTCGCCGAACGTGGCGTGCTGATGCGAGACCAGGTTGCCGTCGAGCGTCTCGTCCACACGCGGCGCATCCGGCTCGAGCGCGCGCCACATGTCCGTCACGGCGTCGAGCACCTCGTAGTCGACGAAGACCTGCTCGGCCGCATCTTCGGCGAGGTACCGGTCGGCCGCGACGACGACCGCGACCGGGTCGCCGTGGAAGCGCACCCGCTCGATCGGCAGGCTGTCCATCTCGACCGCGCGCAGTCCCTCGATCGGCGGCGCCATGCGATGCCGCGCGGTCCATTGCGCCAGTTCGTGCCCGGTCACGATGGCCACCACGCCGGGCATCGCACGTGCCGCGTCGAGGTCGATCGACACGATGCGGGCGTGCGCGTGCGGTGAGCGCACGAAACAGGCATGCAGCGCGCCGGGCACCTCGATGTCGTCGAGATATCGACCACGGCCGGTGAGGAAGCGGCGGTCCTCCTTGCGCGGGATCGGCCGGCCGACGTGGCGGAATTCAGGCGGCGCCATGTCAGTGCCGCCCGGCGGCCCGAGGGCGCTGAATCGCCCCTCCGGTACAACCAACGGCATGCGATCGCGGTCGTGTCATCTCAACCCCCTGCGCCGTCGCGCAGGCGGCGTGCCGCCTTGCGGATCGCCGCGACGATGTTGTGATAGCCGGTGCAGCGACACAGGTTGCCCGACAGCGCGTCGCGGATCTGTTCGTCGCTCGGATCCGGGTGATCGCGCAGGAAGGCCTCGAAGGTCATGACGATGCCCGGTGTGCAGAAGCCGCACTGCAGGCCGTGCTCCTCGTGCAGGGCCTGCTGCAACGGCGACAGGCGGCCGCCTTCGGCCACGGCCTCGACGGTACGGATCTCGTGGCCGGGCATCTGCACCGCGAAGCTCAGGCACGAGCGTGTGGGCCGGCCGTCGACCAGCACCGTGCAGGCACCGCACACGCCGTGCTCGCAGCCCACGTGCGTGCCGGTCAACCGGCAGTCCTCGCGCAAGGTGTCCGACAGCAGCTTGCGCGGCGGCACGGTGACCTCGTGGTCGACGCCGTTGACGTGCAGGCGGATCGTGTGTCGATCGTCCATCAGGGTCGCTTTCCTGCTCGCTCGATGGCGGCGGACAGTGCACGCGCCACCATGGTTTCGGTCAGCTCGCGCCGGTACAGCGCCGGGATGCGCTCGTCATCGTCGGGCTGGATCGCGGCGCGTGCCGCCATGGCGACATCCGCGATCCACGCGGCGTCTGCGCTGCGGCCGGTCTTTTCCGCCGCCAGCTGGCCCAGCAGCAACGGCACGGGCTCGACCGCACCGACGCCCAGGCGCAGGTGCTCCACACGGCCATCGCGCAGCCGCACGCTCGCCGCCACGCTGACGATCGCATAGTCGCCGATGCGTCGGTTGAAGTGCCGGTAGGCCTGTCCTTCCTGCGCGGCAGCCACCGGGAAGCGCACGGCGACGATCAGTTCGTCGGGTTCCAGCGCCGTCGTCATCACGGAGACAAAGAAGTCCGATGCCGCCACACGACGACGGCCGCGGGCACTGGCGATCTCGATCTCGGCCCCCAGCGTCACGGCCACCAGCGGCAGTTGCGCCGCCGGGTCGGCATGGGCCAGGCTGCCCCCCAGGGTGCCGCGCTGCCGGATCGCATAGTGGCCGATGCCGCTCGCCGCCTCGCCGAGCAGCGGGCAATGGCGGCGCACGAGTTCGTCGTCGGCCACGGTCTGGTGGCGCACCCGCGCACCGACCTCGAGCATGCCGTCGACCATGCGGATGGATTCCAGTCCGGCCACATCACCCAGATCGACCAGCTCGGCCGGTTGCGCCAGGCGCAGGTTCATCATCGGCACCAGGCTCTGCCCGCCGGCAATCGCCTTGGCCGCATCACCATGCTCGGCCAGCAGCCCCAGCGCGGCGTCCAGCGTCGCCGGGCGGTGGTAGCGGAAAGCTCCCGGTTTCATCGTGTGCCGCGCCCTAGCCGCGCAGGCTCTCGCCCGTGGCCTTGTCGAAGAGGTGCAGGCGGCTCGTGACGACGGACAGCGCGACCGACTCGCCCTCGCGATGACGCCGATCCTTGCCGACGCGCAGGTAGACGAGCCCGCCCGCCGTCTGCATCCCCAGGAACTGGTCCGACCCGACCGGCAGCACGGTGGTCACCTGGCCGTGCAACGATTGTTCGGACGCGCCCGGCTGTTCGACCACGTCCTCTGCGCGCAGGCCCAGCAGCACGGGCCGGTCGCCCTGACCTTGTGCCTTGGCCGACAGCGATTCGGGCAGCGCCAGCCGCAGGTCACCGCGGACGAACCGCAACCCGTGCGCCGTGTGCTCGACCAGGCCTTCGAGGAAATTGATCGGCGGATTGCCGAGGAAGGACGCCACGAACTGGTTGCGCGGCTGCTCGTAGATCTCGTCGGGCGTGCCGATCTGCTGCACGACGCCGTCGCGCATGACGACGATGCGGTCGGCCAGCGTCAGCGCCTCGGCCTGGTCGTGCGTGACATAGACGAAGGTCGTCTGCATCGCCTGGTGCAGTTGCTTGATCTCGGCGCGCATCGAGATGCGCAGCGCGGCGTCCAGATTCGACAGCGGCTCGTCCATCAGGAAGACCGAGGGCTGACGCACCATCGCGCGGCCGAGGGCGACGCGCTGGCGTTGTCCGCCCGACAGCTGGTTGGGCCTGCGCTCGAGCAAGGGCTCGATCTCGAGCCGGCGCGCCGCGTCGCGCACGCGGCGGTCGATCTCCGCGGCATCGTGCTGCTGGCGCATGCGCAAGCCGAAGGCGATGTTTTCGTAGACCGACTTGTGCGGATACAGCGCATAACTCTGGAACACCATCGCCACGTCGCGCTTGTGCGGCGGCACCTCGTTGACCACCGTCTCGTCGAAGCGCAGCTGCCCTTCGGTGATCTCCTCGAGGCCGGCAATCATGTTCAGCGTGGTCGATTTGCCGCAGCCGGACGGGCCGAGCAGCACGAGGAACTCGCGATCGCCGATCTCGAGGTTCAGATCGGCGAGTGCCACGAAGCCGTTGGGATAACGCTTGCCGACGCCGGAAAACTGGATGCGGGCCAATGTGGACTCCTTCAACCCTTGACCGCGCCCGCGGTCAGGCCGGACACGATGTAGCGCTCGAACATGACGGCCAGGATCACCGGCGGAATGATCGCGAGAACCCCGGCGGCGTTGATGAACGAGAAGCTGATCGTGAAGTCGGACGTGAACGATGCGACGACGATGGGCATGGTCTGCGAAGCCGGTGTCTGCGTGAACATCAATGCGAGCAGGAATTCGTTCCAGCTCGTCAGGAAGGTGAACAGCACCACCGCCACCAGCGAGGGCAGCGCCAGCGGCAGGAAGACATGGATCAGGGTCTGCAGCCGCGAGCAGCCATCCACGCGCGCAGCCTTGTCCAGTTCGTCCGGCAACGACTCGAAGTAGCTCACCAGGATGAAGATGGAAAACGGCACCGTGATCGCCAAATAGGTGATGACCAGCGACGACAGGCTGTCGAGCAGACCGAGCTTGCGGATGAAGAGGAAAAAAGGCACGACCAGCGCGATGTCGGGAATCACGCGCGTGGTCAGCATCAGGTAGATCGACGACGATCGGCCGACGAACCGGATCTTGGCCAGCGCGTAGGCCGCCGGCACGCTGACGAGGAGGTTGAGCAGCACCACGGTCAGCGCAACGACCGTGCTGTTCCACATCGCCGGCAGCAGATTCTTCGCGGTCGACGGGATATAGCCGCCGGTGGCGGGGTCGCCCTGGCGTCGATTCTCGTAGGTGACCTGCTTGTCGGCGCGGAAGATGGCGCTGAAGTTCTCCAGGGTCGGATGGTGCGGGATCCAGTGCGGAGGTTTGGATGTGATTTCGGCCTCGTTCTGGAAGGACGACGAGACCATCCAGGCTACCGGTGCCAGGATGTAGACGAGGAAGACGAGCGACGCCAGCGCCAGCCCGATGCGGCGGCCGACCTTCAAAGCTTCTTGCCCACGGTTCGTATCACCGAGAACGCCAGCACGAAGGTGACCAGCGCCATCACGTAGGCCAGCGCCGAACCGGTGCCGAACGAGAGCTTGCGGAAGGTCTCGACATAGACCTGCCAGGCGACCACGTAAGAGGCTTCGGCCGGCCCACCTTCGGTGAGGATGAAGAACATGTCGAAATGGCGCACTGCCATCATCGTCTCGTAGATGATGACGAGCGCGAAGCCGGGGCGCAGCGACGGCAACGTGATGTGGATCAGCCGCTTCCAGACATTCGCGCCGTCCACCTTGGCGGCGCTGTAGAGGTCGGCCGGAATCGACTTCATCGTCACGAGCAGCAGGATGGTGGCCAGCGGCACCTCCTTCCAGACGAAGGCATTCGCGATGAGCGCCAGCGTCTTGTCGGAGTCGCCGAGCCAGACCATGTACTTGTCGATGAAGTCGAGCTGGTAGAGCAACCCGTTCAACGCGCCGTAGCCCGAGTCGTAGATCCACTTCCACATCAGGCCGTTGGCCACGTAGGGGATCGCCCACGGCACCAGCAACACGGCGGACAGGAAGCGCCGGCCGCGGAACTCCTCGTTCAGCAACAACGCGATCAGCGTGGCGAACAACATGATCGCGGCCACCGACATCACGGTGAATGACGCCGTGCGCAGCGCCGACTCCCAGAACAGCGGATCGCCGAAGATCTTGCCGTAGTTGTCCAGGCCGACAAACGGCACGCGGTGCGGCCGCGTGAGCTTCAGGTCGAACAGGCTGGTCCAGAACGAATACAGGACCGGGAAGACCGCGACCACCGAGAGCACGGCCATCATCGGCACAAGGAACAGCATGGCGCTGCGCTGGTCGTAGCGACTGACCGGGAAGCGCAGGCGTGCCGCGCGGAGGCTCTTGGCGTTCATGGGGACTCGCTTCGCATCGATGGCGGCAACGCCGGCGGCCGGCGCGGCCGCCGCTGCGCTGCCGTCACGGGCGCATCAGGCCTTCTTCATGTCGTTCCAGGCCGAGGCCGACTTCTTCAGCGCGTCGGCCACCGAGGTCTTGCCCAGGATGGCGACCTGCCACGAGGTGCCATTGACCTCGTCCCATTCACCGAACCAGCGCGCGACGACGTCCTTCTTGCGCGCGAGTTTCTGCTGGGCCTCGAACATCGCGATGTCGGAGTATTTGGCGTACGAGGCCTTGATATCCGAATCCTGGAAGAGCGATTTCACGCCGAAGCCGCTTCCGATGTCGGTGAACATCATCTTCTGGAAGGCGTACTGGCCGTCGGCCTTGCCGCCGAACCATTCCATCAGCTTGATGGTGTTGGCCGCGCGGGCCTTGTCGGCGGCCGCGCGTGCCGTCAGCCCGTAGAAGCGCATCCAGCCCACGGTGGCGTGGCTGCCGCCGACACCGGCGGGCATCAGCGCCTGCTTGACGTTGCCGGCGATCTGCGACTGCTTGGGGTCGTTGAGCGTGCGCACGCGGTAACGCGCCAGCAGCGCCATCGCATGGTTGCCCGACGTGAAGGACTTGAGGCCGTTGAGCTCGCCGACCTCGACGCAGGCTGGCGACACGATCTTGTGTTTGTTGACCGCGTCGACCACCCACTGCAAGGCCTGTTGCGCGCCCTTCTTCGGGTCGGCCATCAGGGCGTTGCCGTTGTCGTCGACAAAGCGTCCGCCGCTGGAGAACACCAGCGCCGACATGAACTCGATGAGCCAGCTCTCGCGTGCCATCGACAGCATCAGCGGGTATTCGCAGATGCCGGCCTTCTTGATCGCCAGGCACTGCTGGACCACTTCGTCCCAGGTCTTGGGCGGTGCGCCGATGCCGGCCTTCTTCAGCTTGCTCTCGTCGTAGAAGAAGGCCATGTAGTCGCTGTAGTAGGTCAAGCCGTACTGCTTGCCCTTGTAGCGCATCGACTCGTTGCAGAAGTTGTCGACATCGCCGTTGTACTTCATCAACTCGGGGTAACCGTCGACGGGCGCCAGCCAGCCGGCATCGGCCCACTCCGGCAACCAGCTGTCCGAGACCCAGAGCGTGTCGATGGGCGCATTGCCGACGAACTTGGTCACCATGGTGTCGCGGTATTGCGCCCAGGGTGCATTGCTGTAGTTGACCTTCAGTCCGGTCTTCTTCTCGAACGCCGCGATGTGGCTCTTGACCTGGTCGACGCCGGCCGACCAGGCGAAGAAGTTGATCGGGTCGGCGGCCCAGGCGCTCTGGCCCGGCAGCATCAGGGCAGTGCCGGTGGCGCCGGCGGCCTTGAGGAATTCACGACGGCCCGCGAAGGGTGCATTCATCTCGCTCATAGCGCCTCCAGCAATGGTTCGGATATGCGTGCGCGGCAACCGCCGCCCCTGCCGCAGCACACCCTGCGACCGGTCGGGCCAGTATGCGATCAAGATCTTTTGTCGTCAATTGACGATAAACAAGTCAGCGCACTTTTTTTGCGGCCGGCAGCACCGCCGGCAGACCCGCGACGAACGCGCGGATGTGCAGGGCGACGACATCGTGTGCCGGCAGGGGATTTGCATTCGCGTAGACGTGACGCCGGATTGCCAGGTGCGAAATCGCACCGTGCAGAATCCAGCCGACCTCTTGCACCATGGCGGGATCGGCGGGCACCTTCAAGCCCTGCTCGTGTGCCGCCTCGGCCACGATGATTTCCAGCATGTGGGTGACGATGGCGGCAATGTACGCAGGCGCCATCTCCATCTCCGCCAACGATGCGTACAGGAACAGGCGCAACCAGCGCCGGGTCGTGACGGTGTCGTAATACTCGTTGTAGAAGCGGACGAGACGCTGTTCGACCGTGTGCGAACGGTCCTTCAGGTCGGCAAACCAGATCGCCTTGAACGGCCCGGCGATCTCGCTGCGGTAGACCTCCTCGAGCAGCGCCGCCTTGCTGGGAAAGAAGCTGTAGAGCAGGCGCTGCGACACGCCGCAGGACTCGGCCAGCGCACGCGTCTGTGCGGTCAACCCGTACTCGGCGAAGAACTTGACCGCCTGGGCCAGAATCTGCGCACGGCGTTCTTCCTTGGGCAGGCGCGGCGGCCGCGGCTTGCGCGGCTTGGTGCGGGGCTCGGTGCTGCGCCGCGCGGCGGCCAGCAGGTCGGACTTGGCTTTCATGGCGGCTGGAATCGCTCCTGAAGAGGCCAGAAATCGGCCCGTAAATCGTCAACTGACGATAATATTCCCGCCGAGCCCGCTCGGGGGCCCGTTGACCAGCAGGAGCTGACGATGATCGTCGAGATGCGCACGTACCAGATCCAGGCCGGCAAGGCCGGGGAATTCCTGAAGGTGTACCAGGACAACGGTCTGGCCATCATCACGCAGTACGCCAGGCTGCTCGGCTGCTGGACCAAGGAGTCGGGGGTCCTGAACTCCGTCGTCTTTCTGTGGGCCTACGACGACTTGGCGCACCGCACGGCGCAACGCGCCAAGATGGGACAGGACGCGCGCTGGCAGGCCTTCGTGCCGACGATCCTGCCGTATCTGGTGCATCAGGAAAGCGTGTTCCTGAACCCGGTGGCGTTTTCGCCGATCCAGTAGCCGGCGGCCTGCGCGCCGCGCGCAGTGCCGCAGGCCGGGCGATCGTGCGCCAGAAATGGCAAGGGCCCGCACGCTGGCGGGCCCTTTGGGAGATGGTGCCGGTGAGAAGAGTCGAACTCCCGACCTTCGCATTACGAATGCGCTGCTCTACCAACTGAGCTAC
>JAHECD010000147.1 GCA_024641945.1 Rubrivivax sp.
ACGGCCAGTTGCTCCAGCAATGCATGGCCGAACACCACCGGTTCGTGCGCGACCCAGGCGTCGCGGTGGGTTAGGAAGAGCGCAAGCCAGTCGCGGCGGCGCAGTGCATCGACCAGCGGCGCCGGCGGGTCCCGCCAGAGCGCGCCGAACTCGTCGAAGAGGGTCAGCGCATCGCGCACCGGCCCGCGCCGTGGCCCGATGCCGTGGCGTTCGATCTCGTCCGCCTGCAGCCGATTCAACTGCCGTTTCAGCGGCGTCTGGCCGCGCCAGACCAGACCGTTGAAGAGGTCGTGCAGGTTCTCTCGTGTCGGCACTTGGCCGGTGCGGTCGATGAACGTTTCATAAGCCGCCCCTTCGGGCAGTTCCGCCTGAGGCACAAAACGCGGACTGTCGGCTGAAAGGGCATTCAGCGCGTCAGGCACCGGCAGGCCGGGCGGCAACCGCTCGCCCCAGGCACGCCATGGGCCGAACCAGGGGCGCGACCAGTCGACCGCCGCGATCACCCCAACGCGGCCGCTTGCGCCATCACGTGGTTCGGTTGCCCCGGCGGCTGCAATGCAAAGAGTTCGGGAAACTGGGCGAACAACTTGGTCGACGAGCCACTCTTGCTGATCAGACCCGCATCACGCAGACGTTCCGCTGCGACGCGCAACTGGACCTTCTCGCCGCGTGCCAGCGCGGGCAAGGCGGCGAGGATGGCTCGCGCCTTCTCGGGCAGCGGCGCTGCGGCAGCCGCAGGCGTTGTTTCCGCAGGGGCGACCGCAGCTTTGGTGCGGCGGCGCGGCGCCTTCTTGGCCGGCGCCGGTGCAGCGGGTGCTTCCGGTTCCGATGCCACCGCGGGTGGCGGTGCCCGGCGTGTTGGCGTTGCAGCCACGGCGCTCGATGTCGGCGTTGGCGGTGCGGGCCGTTCGGCCGCCCTGCCCGGCTTGGAGGCAGCACGCCCGCGGGTCTTGCGCGCGGCGGCAGGGGCCGGCTCGGCAGTGCGCGAACGGCGGTGCGCCAGCACCTCGAAGTCGTCGTACACGCCGATGGTCTCGTCGCCGACCTTGCCCTCCTGGCCCAGCCCGACGACACGACAACCCTTTTCCCGCAGCCGGCTGACCAGCGGCGCGAAGTCCGAGTCCGACGATGCGATCACCACCACGTCGGGACGCTCGGCGATGGCGAGGTCGATCGCGTCGACCGCCAGGGCGATGTCGGTCGAATTCTTGCCGGCGGCCAGGTTGACCATCGGTCGGATCGAGAGACGCTTGAACGCTCCCTGGTGCTTCACGGCCGACTCTGCCGTGCAGTAGGCCCGGCGTACGTGCGGGCCGCCATGGTGCCGGTTGACCCACACGACCGCTTGCTCGATCACATCGATCGACACGTTGTCGGCATCGATCAGCAGCATCACCTTGTCGGTCGTCATGCGAGTTTCCAGTTCAGGGTTTCACCGCCGCGCAGCGGCTTGATGAGGGTGTCGCCGAATGGCAATGTCTCGGCCAGCACCCAGGGTTCGCGGCGCAGCGTGACACTCCCCACATTGCGCGGCAGCCCGTAGAAATCAGGACCATGGAGACTGGCGAAGCCCTCCAGCCGATCGAGCGCGCCGGCGGCCTCGAAGGCCTCGGCATACAACTCGAGCGCCGCCGGCGCCGTGTAACACCCCGCCCCGCAGACCGACTGCTCCTTCAGAGCCGCGGCATGCGGGGCGCTGTCGGTGCCGAGAAAGAAGCGGTCGCTGCCCGACGTGGCGGCCGCCACGAGCGCCAGCCGGTGCACCTCGCGTTTGAGCACGGGCAGGCAGTAGTAGTGCGGCCTGAGGCCCCCCAGGAAGATCGCGTTGCGGTTGTACAGCAAGTGGTGCGCGGTGATCGAGGCGGCGGTGTAGGCGCCGCCAGCGGCCACGTAGTCGGCCGCGTCCTTGGTGGTGATGTGCTCGAACACGACCTTCAGTTCGGGGAAGTCGCGCCGCAGCGGCTGCATCACGCGGTCGATGAACACCGCCTCGCGGTCGAAGATGTCGACGGCGGGGTCGGTCACCTCGCCGTGAACGAGCAGCAGCAGGCTCTCGCGTTGCATCATTTCGAGCGTCGGGTAGGTCTTGCGCAGGTCGGTGACCCCGGCATCGCTGTTGGTCGTGGCACCGGCCGGGTAGAGCTTGAGCGCCACGACGCCGGCTGCCTTGGCCCGAACGATCTCGGCCGGCGGCGTCAGGTCGGTCAGATACAGCGTCATCAGCGGCTCGAATTCGGCCCCTTCCGGAAGCGCAGCGAGGATGCGCTCGCGATAGGACTGCGCTTGCGCCGCGGTGGTCAACGGCGGTCGAAGGTTGGGCATCACGATCGCCCGCGCGAACTGCCGTGCCGTGGCGGGCAGCACGGCCGCCAGCGCGGCGCCGTCGCGCAGATGAAGATGCCAATCGTCGGGACGCCTGATCGTGAGGGTCGCGGTATGCGTCGGGGCCAAATCCGTCATCGATTCATTGTCGCATCGGGCTCCTGCGGCAGCGGCGGCGACACGAAGGGGTCAATCCGGCGCCTTTCGTGCCGAAAACGTTCCATCGGCGCAGTGTGCGCCACCCCTGAATGGGCCAGTACCGATGAAGTTCCCGCGCATCCCCCTCATCAAGATCAGCACCGCCCACGGCGCACCGCTCGTCGCCTCCGTGGCGGCCATGCTCGGGGCATGTGCGGCACTCGAGACAGCGCCACCAATGGGCCCCAAGGCGAAAGAGGACATCGTTGCCGTGACGGCATCGAATCACCTGCTGCGATTCAACGCGGGGCAACCGCAGAACCTGCGAGACCGCCGTCCGCTTCAGGGCCTGCGCGAAGGGGAACGCCTGCTCGGAATCGACTACCGCGTGGCACGCGGTGAACTCTATGCGCTGGGCGCCGGCGGCCAGCTCTACCGCATCGACGTCGAGCGCGCACAGGCCTCGCCGGTCGGCACGCCGGCACCGCTGCCCGGCGACAGCGCGGAATGGGGTTTCGACTTCAACCCGACCGTCGACCGCATCCGCGTGGTCAGCGACCGCGGAGCCGACCTGCGCCTTCACCCGGATACCGGCGCGGTGGTCGACAGCAATCCCGCCGTACCCGGCATCCAGGTCGACGGGCGGCTGGTCTACGACGTGGCCGACGCCAATGCCGGCAAGACACCGCGCGTCGTGGCCGCCGGCTACACGTACAACAAGACGAACGACAAGATCACGACGAACTACGCCATCGACGCCTCGTTGGGCGTGCTCGTCCACCAGGGCACGAAGGAAGGCGCCAAGCCTGCGGTCTCGCCGAACAGCGGTCGCCTGTACACCGTGGGAGCCCTCGGCACCCCGCACTTCGACCACGCGACGCTGGACATTTCCGATGTGTCGAACGCTGCCTACTCGGGGCTGCACGCACACGGCGCGTCGGCCACACGCTGGTATCGCATCGACCTGGCCACGGGGCACGCCACGCTGCTGGGCACGGTCGGTGGCGGCGAGCCGCTGGTGGGCGCGGCGATCGAGCCCTGATCAATGGCTCAGGATCTTCGACAGGAACTCACGCGCACGCGGTGAACGCTCTTCCGGGCTGCCGAAGAAGCTGTCCCTGGAGCAGTCCTCGACGATGCGCCCCTGGTCCATGAAGATCACGCGGTGGCTGACCTTGCGCGCGAAGCCCATCTCGTGGGTGACGCACATCATCGTCATGCCCTCGTTCGCCAACGCGACCATCACGTCGAGCACCTCGCCCACCATCTCCGGATCGAGCGCCGAGGTCGGTTCGTCGAAGAGCATCACCACGGGATCCATGCTGAGCGCGCGCGCGATGGCCACACGCTGTTGCTGACCCCCCGAGAGCTGGCCCGGGAATTTGTCCCTGTGCGCCGTGAGGCCCACACGATCGAGCATCGCCAACCCGCGGGTCCGGGAATCGTCGGTCGACCGCCGCAGCACCTTGGTCTGAGCCAGCGTGAGATTTTCGGTCACGCTTAGGTGCGGGAACAGCTCGAAGTGCTGGAACACCATGCCCACGCGTGCCCGAAGTTTCGGCAGATGGGTCTTCGGATCGGTGATGCTGATGCCGTCGACGCGCACATCACCTTGCTGGATCGGCTCGAGTGCGTTCACGGTCTTGATCAGCGTGCTCTTGCCCGAGCCCGACGGGCCGCAGACGACGACCACCTCGCCCCGCGCCACACGGGTGCTGCAATCTGCGAGCACCTGGAAGCTGCCGTACCACTTGCTGACGTTGTCGATCTCGATCATGGCAGCGCCCTTTCTACGACACGTGCAGGCTGAAGAAAGGTCCACAGCGCCTGCGCAACCGGCTTGACGTGGCGGGCGAGTTCGGGGCGCTCGCGGTACATGCGAACCTCCATCGTCAGTTCGTACCGGCCGGACGCCGCAGCCGGCACGAGTCGGCGAGACTCGAGCTCCTTGCGCACAGAACTCGCCGGAAGGAAGGCCAGGCCGTGCCCCTCGAGGGCCATGACCTTCAGGCCTTCGGCCATGTCGGTCTCGTAGACCGTCTCGAGCATCGGCGGCTGCGGTGCCTGCTTGACGATCGCTTCCACCAGGCGGGCCATGTAGGCTCCCGATGCATAGGTCAGAAACGGCACGGGCCTGCCGTTGGGTTCAGGCAGGCTGAAGATCGGATGGCCATCGGCATCGGCCTTCGCGTAGGGCGCCAGCGTCTCGCTGCCCAGACTCAACATCTCGTATCGATCGGGGCTAAGCTGCAAGGGCTGAGACGCATGGTGGTAAGCGATGAGCAGGTCACACCCGCCTTCGGTGAGGCGCAGCACCGCGTCGTGCACGTTGAGCGCGATCAGCCGGGTCTTCACCGCCCCGAAGCGCGGCCGCAGATCCATCAGCCAATGCGGGAAGAAAGTGAACGCCAACGTATGCGGCAACGCCAGGTCGATCATGTCCTGGCCACCCGCCTGGTGGCTTCGAAGCGAGTTGCGCGCCGCCTGCAGTCCGGCGAGCACATCGAGCGCCTGGGCGTGGAGAGTTTCGCCAGCAGGCGTCAGACGGGTGGGGTAGGACGAGCGATCGACCAAGTCGATGCCCGCCCACGACTCGAGCGCCTGGATCCGACGCGAGAACGCCGGCTGTGTGACATGGCGTAACTGCGCCGAGCGCGAAAAACTGCGCGTCTCCGCGAGGCTGACGAAGTCCTCGAGCCACTTGGTTTCCACGCGGGTCAGTGTACCGGCGGCTCGTGTCCCCCCGCGAATGCAGGGGCGTGCGGTCTCGCCGCGTCATGGCCCTTTGTATACATTCCCCAATCACAGGGGTCTGACAAGAAATTTGCGCAAGTGACGAGTACACAAAAATGATTTCCATGAAGAAGACGTTGGCTCTGGCGGTTCTCGCGGCCGCTTGCATGTCCACCTATGCCGCCGATCCCGTGCGGCTCAAGTTCGAAGGCCTGACCGTGCCCGATGCCGCCTCAGGCGTGCGCGGCGATGTTCGTGTCGACGAGTTCTACAACGGTGGCACGTCGTACGACGAGGTCGGTACGCCGGTCGTGTCCGGGCCGGCGCTTGGCGTCAGCTTCGAGAGCACCGCCATCGTCACCGAATCGTTCAACAGTGCGAACGGCAACGGTGCGAGCTTCTCCAAAGGGCGCCGGCTGTTGCTGGCCGGAGGCAGCGCGGTCGAAAGCGACGAACTCGGCACGGGCGCGCTGTACGCCACGGGTGATCCGGGCGGCTTGACAAGCTTTGCCATGTCCGTGCCGGGTGGCTTCAACGACGCCCTGTCTTTCTTCTACAGCACGACGCAGAGCCCCGGGTTCAGCGTGTCGATCTTCTCGGACGCCGGGACCCAGACCGCTTCGTTCACGTCGACGCCCAACAAGGTCTGCGTCGGCGCCTTCAACAACCGGTGCGAATGGACCGAGGCGTCGCTCACTTTCGTGGGCCTGGCCACGCGGGTGGTCTTCAGCGGCATCGCGCTGGATTTCCTGGTCGACAACATCACGCTGGGCTCGACGAACCCGCGTGACACGGGCACGACGCCCGTCGTGCCCGAGCCGAGCACGTATGCGATGCTGGTCTTCGGCCTCGGCGCGCTGGGCCTGCGCCTGCGCCGCCGGCTGCCACGCTGAGCTACTGCCACGCACCGCGGCTCGCCGCAACAGGGACGCCCGCCGCAAGGTGGGCGTCTTGCTTTGTGGCTCAGTCTTCGGTGGCAGGTGCCGGCTCGATGTCCCGCCCGCTCTGCTGCAACTGCCACATCTGCGTGTAGCGGCCGTTGCGCGCCAGCAAGTCGGCATGCGCGCCGCGCTCGACGACGCGTCCCTGGTCGAGCACCACGATCTCATGGGCGTCGACCACAGTGCTCAACCGGTGCGCAATGACGAGCGCCGTCTTGCCTGCCGCCGCACTCTTGAGTTCGGCCTGGATCGCGCGCTCGTTGGCCGAATCCAGCGCCGACGTCGCCTCGTCGAAGATCAGCACCGGCGGGTTCTTGAGCAGCGTGCGGGCGATGGCCACACGCTGCTTCTCGCCCCCCGACAGCTTGAGGCCGCGTTCGCCCACCATCGTGTCGTAGCCCTTCGGCGCGTCCGCGATGAACGCGTGGATGTGCGCCGCGCGCGCGGCGGCCTCCACCTGCTCGCGGGAGGCGCCCGGGCAGCCGTAGGCGATGTTGTATTCCACCGTGTCGTTGAAGAGCACGGTGTCCTGCGGCACGATGCCGATGGCGCCGCGCAATGACGATTGCGTGACCTGCCGGATATCCTGCCCGTCGATCGTGATCCTGCCGCCGCCGACGTCGTAGAAGCGGTACAGCAGGCGGGCGAGCGTGGACTTGCCGGCGCCCGAGGGCCCGACGACGGCCACGGTCTTGCCGGCCGGGATCTCGAAGGAAACGTCGCGAAGGATCGGCCGGGCGGATTCGTAGGCGAAGTCGACACTCTCGAAGCGCACCACGCCAAGCCGCACCTGCAGCGGCTGCGCGCCGGGCAGGTCGTCGACTTCGCGGTTGCGTTCCAGCAGGCCGAACATCTTGTCGAGATCGGTCAGTGCCTGCTTGATCTCGCGGTAGACCACGCCCAGGAAATTGAGCGGGATGTAGAGCTGGATCATGAAGGCATTGATCATGACCAGGTCGCCAAGTGTCAGGCGCCCATCGACGACGCCTTGGGTGGCGCGCCACAGCATCGCCACGAGGGCGGCCGCGATGATCAGCTGCTGCCCGGTATTGAGCACACTCAGCGTGCTCTGCGACTTGAGCGCGGCGCGGCGCAGCTTTTCCAGGCTGTCGTCATAGCGCCGGGCTTCGAAGTCCTCGTTGTTGAAATACTTGACGGTCTCGTAGTTCAGCAGCGCATCGATGGCCTTCATGTGCGCGATCGAATCGAGCTCGTTCATGGTCCGGCGAAACTGCGTGCGCCACTCGGTCATGCTGATCGTGAAGCCGATATAGACCACGAGCGCCGAGACCGTGATCCAGGCGAAACCGGCGTCGAACTTGACCGCCAGCAGCGTCAACACCATCGTGACCTCGATCAGCGTGGGCACGATGCTGTAGAGCGAATACGAGATCAGCGAGTGCACGGCGCGCGTGCCACGCTCGATATCGCGTGTCATGCCTCCGGTCTGGCGCTCGAGGTGGAAGCGCAGGCTCAGCGCATGAAGGTGGCGGAAAACCTGCAGCGAGATGCTGCGCGCCGTGCCCTCGGTGGCCTTGGCGAAGATCAGCTCGCGCAACTCGGTGAACAGCGTGGTCGACAGCCGCAGGCCGCCGTACGCGACGAGCAGCCCCACCGGCACCACGAGCAACGCCATCGTGTCGCCGGGCTTGATCGACAGGCTGTCCACCAAATTCTTCAACAACAGCGGCACGCTGACGTTGGCCACCTTCGCCCCCACCATGAAGGCCAGCGCCAGACTCACGCGCCAACGGTAGCGCCAGAGGTAGGGGAACAGCTTCTTCAGCGTGCCCCAGTCGGAGCGCGGTAGGTGGGGGGCGTCGGCCGCTGGCGGCGGCAGTGCGCGGGCATGGCTTCGCATCGGTGCAGTGTCGGTGAGAATGGGTTTCGCAACCTGAAGGAGGTCGGGCCGATGAGCGACGAATCAACCCGGGACGGCGGCAAGATGGCGCCGTCCTCGCTGCCCGACGGCGCCCAGCTGGTGATGCGGGTGATGCCCCTGCCCGCGGACTCCAATGCCAACGGCGACATCTTCGGCGGCTGGATCATGGCGCAGGTCGACCTCGCTGGCGCGGTGCTGCCGGCCCGTATCGCCAAGGGCCGGATCGCCACCGTGGCGGTGAACCAGTTTCTCTTCAAGCAGGCCGTCTCGATCGGCGATCTGCTGAGTTTCTATGCGCGGGTCGTGCGAGTCGGGACGACGTCGATCACGGTCCATGTCGAGGTCTACGCCGAGCGCAACCCGGCCGAGTTGCAGGTGGTGAAGGTGACCGAGGCCAACCTCACGTATGTCGCGATCGATCACACCGGGCGGCCACGCCCCGTGCCCAGGGATTGACGCTCGCAGCCCTGCCATGTTCAAGAGTCTGCGTGTCCCCGAGCGCCTCTTCGCCACGGCAATGTGGCTCATCTCCTTCGTCTTTGCAGGGTTCCTGGTCGGACTGGGGGGAAAGATCGTGCGCGACCTGCCGCGCCTCGAGCCGGACATCTCGCAGGACCAGTTTGCCGACCAGGCAGCGCTGCGGGCGACGCGCCGCGACATCCGCGAGTTCGCGCGAAAGGTGCCCGAACTCGACGACGAGCGCGCGCGCGCCCGGCTCGACAGCACCGCCGCGACCAACGCCTACCAGTCGGCCCGCTCCGCCTACGCGAACTGGATCGCCGCGCGCACGGCCACCACGGACCCGAAGCAGGACCCGGAAGTCCTGCAGCGCACGCGCGAACTCGACGCGCTGCAGATGCGCCAGCGCGAAGCCCAGGCCTCGGTCGAGGCGCTCGAGCGCCGCCACCTGGAGTCGACCCAGGCGCTGGCGCAGCGCAGGCGCACGGAGTCGACCCTGCTGCGGGACGCCGAGAACGCCTGGCAGCGGGCCATCTTCCTGCGCGAACTGCGCGTCTTCGGTGCGCGCCTGGCGCTCACGCTGCCGTTGCTGCTCGTGGCCGGCTGGCTGGTGGCCAAAAAGCGCGGCAGCGACTACTGGCCGCTGATGCGCGGCTTCGTGCTGTTTGCGCTGTTCACCTTCTTCGTCGAACTAATGCCGTATCTGCCCAGCTACGGCGGCTACGTGCGGTACGGCGTGGGCATCGCGTTGACGCTGGTCGTGGGCCACTATGCGATCCGCGCGATGCGGCGCTACCTGGAGCGCAGGCGCGAGGTCGAGCAGCAGTCCGAAGCCGAGCGCCGACAGGCGCTGACCACCGACGAATCGCTCAAGAAGATGGCCTCGAACGTCTGCCCGGGATGCGAGCGCTCGCTGCTCACCACCGGCGACGTGAAGCCCGATTTCTGCGTGCACTGCGGCCTGAAGCTCTTTGATCATTGCCCCGGCTGTGCGACGCGAAAGAACGTCTTCTTTCACTTCTGCCCGCAATGCGGTGAAGGCACCGGCAAACCGGCGTAGCCATTGCGAGTGAACGCCGGGGATCGTCGGCAGACGGCCCGGAGCGGCCGTAGGCCGCTCCGGGCCGAGGCTGTGTGAAAACCCCCTCACACCGCGCCTGACTGATCCGTAGAGTTGGTGGACATATCGAGCAGCGGAGCTGATATGTCGAGATTCATTGAAGGCCAGGACCGACAGCAG
>JAHECD010000148.1 GCA_024641945.1 Rubrivivax sp.
TGTCCCCCGGGTCGGCCTGCGGCCGACCCTCCTCCTTTACTTCGCTCCAGAGAACGCCCCGCCACCCTGATCCGATGCGTGTGGGCGGTTCGACGTTGGCGCGCCCACCCGGTGTCTGGCCGAGGACGGCGGGCGGGTGCCGCAGCGAAGCAAAGGAGGAGGGCTGGGCGCAGCCCGGTCCGGGGGACATGAGCGGATGCACTCGCCCGGCGGCCTCGGCCCGCAAAACGTCTCCGGCCCGAAGCTCGAATGGCTGCAACGGGCCGCAGGCTGCCGCTCGATGACACGCGACCTCACGCGCGACCGGAGGTCAGTCGCGCGGTCGATGCGCCCTCGCTTTCAGTTGCGATTCAGGTGCGAACCTGCGGAAACATGCGCGGCTTGGTCATCACTCGCAGCTGGTTGTCGATGCTCGTCACACCGGGTACCCCCGCCGCGACCTGTTCGGTGATCGCGAGCTCCGACTTGTTGACGACGATGCCACTCAGCGTCACCTTGCCGTCGACACTTTCGATGGAAACGTTGATCTCGTCGGTGTCATCGTTGGCGCGCAGCGCCGCGCGCACCCGGGCGCTCAGCGCCATGCCCTGCAGCAGCGCGCGCGAGGCGTCGGTCTCCGCGAACTCGGGGCGCAAGAGCAGCGCCTTGAGCTGGCTGACACAAGTGTCCACCGACATGCGGTCGGTATTCAGCACCATGTCGAACAACACAGGATCGCCCCAGTCGACGCCGAACTGCTCGTGCATGCGGCTGGCATTGGCGTGGTCGCTGCGCCGGATCTCTTTCTCGGCCAGCTCGACATCGTCGGTATCGAGCTGCGTCATCAGCCATTCCACGCGCTTGGCAAACGGCCGCATGATGCGCACACAAGGCACGTGCGCCACGGGTCGCAAGAGGCAGGTCGCGCCCCAGCCGCGCAGGACCACATTGCCGCGCGCCGCGGCGTCGAGCACCTCTTCGGCCGTATAGACGGCGATGCTGTCGGTGTCGGCCGTCAGACGCTCGATCGGCCCGGCCTTGCCACCACGCAGCCGGCTGATCAAGCTCTTCGAGACGTGCATCTTCTGGGCCACGTGCTCGGCGACCTCGTGCTGCAGCGTCGCCAGATTCAGCTCGGCGGCCAGTTGCTCGGCGATGTCCTGGGCCAGCGAGCCCATTCCCTGGGTCAATGCGATGACAGGCATGTCGATTCCTTTCGGTCAAAGTCTGTGCGCAAGCGGCGGTGCGGTCAATCTGGCGACCTGGCGATGGGGCAGACCGTGAACGCGCCCCGTGCACCCGCTCAATCCACGCCCCGATGTTCCGCGAATTCATCGACCTTCGGCGCACGGACGAGCGCCACGCCCTTGGAGATCAGCGGCCAGAGCAGCATGGTCAGCGCAAGGGTCGTGATCGATCCAACGAGCGGATTGGCCCACATGATCATCAGGTCACCCTGCGAGATGAGCATGGCTTGCCGGAACGAGTCCTCCGCCTTGTCGCCCAGCACGAGCGCCAACACCAGTGGCGCGAGCGGGTAGTTCAGTTTCTTGAACACATATCCCATCACACCGAAGCCGAGCATGAGCCAGATGTCGAGCATCGCGTTGTGCACGGTGTAGGCACCGATGGCGCAGATCACGATGATCACCGGCGCGATGATCGAAAACGGGATGCGCAGGATCGACGCAAACAGCGGCACCGTGGTCAGCACGACGATCAGGCCCACGAGGTTGCCGAGGTACATGCTGGCGATCAGGCCCCAGACGAAGTCCTTCTGCTCGACGAAGAGCAGCGGTCCGGGCTGCAGACCCCAGATCAGAAGGCCGCCGAGCAGCACGGCCGCTGTGGGTGAACCCGGAATGCCGAGCGCCAGCATCGGCAGCAGCGCACTCGTGCCGGCCGCGTGTGCCGCGGTCTCCGGCGCCACCACGCCCTCGACCTCGCCAGTGCCGAATTTCGGGCCGTTGCGCGACATCTTCTTCGCCAGGCCATAGCTCATGAACGAGGCCGGCGTGGCGCCACCCGGGGTGATGCCCATCCAGATGCCGACGAGCGCGCTGCGCAGCGAGGTCACCCAGTATTTGGGAAGCTCCTTCCAGGTCTCCCAGACCACTTTCGGATTGATCTTGGCCGACTTGCCCTGGAATTCCAGGCCCTCCTCCATCGACAGCAGGATCTCGCCGATGCCGAACAGGCCGATCACGGCGATCAGGAAGTCGAAACCGCGCATCAGGTCGGGAATGCCGAACGTCATGCGCAACTGGCCGGTCACCGTGTCCATGCCCACCGCGGCCATGGCAAATCCCAACGTCATGGCGACCAGGATCTTGAACGGCGACCCCTTGCCCATGCCGACGAAGCTGCAGAACGTGAGCAGGTAGACGGCAAAGAATTCAGGCGCGCCGAACTTCAATGCGAACTTGGCGACCAGAGGCGCCAGGAAAGTGATCATCACGACTGCAATGAAGGCGCCGACAAAGGACGACGTGAAGGCTGCCGTCAACGCGGCACCTGCGCGGCCCTTCTGCGCCAGGGGATAGCCGTCGAACGTGGTCGCCACCGACCAGGGTTCACCCGGGATGTTGAACAGGATCGAGGTGATCGCGCCGCCGAAAAGTGCGCCCCAGTAGATGCACGACAGCATCACGATCGCCGAGGTCGGCGACATGGAGAAGGTCAGCGGCAGCAGGATCGCCACGCCGTTGGCGCCACCCAGCCCCGGCAGCACACCGATCAGCACGCCGAGGATGATGCCGATGAACATCAGACCGATGTTCATCGGCGTCAGGACCACCGCGAACCCCTGCATCAAGGCACTAAATTCTTCCATTTGATCGAACTCCGAATGAGGGGACGTGCGGAATCAGTAGCCGAGGAAACCCAGCAGATCGAGCGTGCCCTTGTAAAGCGGCACCTTGAACCAGACCTCGAACATCACGAAGAAGAAAGCGTTCACGGCCAGGCCGAGCAGCACGCTTTTGACCGGCGTGTACTTGCCCAGGATGATCATGAACAGCGCGATGTAGATCGCCGATGCGACGTAGATGCCCACGAACACCATGGCAAAGACGTAGACCAGCGCAGGCAGGAAGACCGAGGCCACGCGCTGGAGTTGCTCACGGTCCACGAAGGCGTCCGTGTCCTTGCTCTTGCCAGCCGTCGCCTGGTAAAGGATCCCCAGCGCCGAGATGCACAGGATCAAACCGATGTAGAACGGAAAGTAACCGGCGCCCGGGCCGTCGCTGCCCCAGCCCGCGCCCAGGCGGCGAGCCTCGAACACAACCACGGAGCCGACGATGAACAGCAGCACCGCGACGACCGCGTCGACGGTATTGTTCTTGGCCAGTACGGGACTGTCGGATTGCGGGTTGTCTGACATGGCAGGCTCCGGGTATCGCAGGAGATCAGGTCGAACTCACGCGAGCGCCGCCGCCGAAGCGGGGCACGGCACGAGGTTGAATGACATGGTTGAGATCGCCGGGCAGCGGCGGCCTGCAGGCCGCCGAGCCCGGCAACAGCATGGACTACTTCGCCATGAACCCGGCTTCGGTCATCAGCTGCTTGTGGTTCGCTTCGGCGCCCTCGAGCCACTTGCGGTACTCCGCGCCGGAGAGGGACGTCGTGTTGAAGGCGCCCTTCTCCATGAACTCCTTCCAGTCCGGCGTATCACGCACCTTCTTCATCAGGTCGTTGTAGTACGCCACTTGCTCGGGCGTGACGCCGGGAGCCATGAAGATGCCGCGCAACATGACGTAGTCGGTCGGCACCCCGGACTCCTTGCAGGTCGGGATGTCGTTCCACGACATCGTGTCGGTGACCTTCTCCTTGTAGGGCATGCGCTGGTCGTCGAAGACGCACAGTGGGCGAAGCTTGCCGGCACGCCATTGCGCCACAGCCTCGATCGGGTTGTTGACCGTCGAATCGATGTGCTTGCCGACCAACTGCACGGCCACTTCGCCACCGCCCTTGAACGGCACGTAGATGAACTTGGTACCGGTGGCCTTTTCGAGGCCCACGGTGATGATCTGGTCTTCCTGCTTCGAGCCGGTGCCGCCCATCTTCATCTTGCTCGGGCCCGCGGCCTTGACGGCGGCGATGTAGTCCTTGGCCGTCTTGTACGGCGTCTCGGCATTCACCCAGAGCACGAACTGGTCGAGCGCCATCATCGTGACGGGCGTCATTTCCTTCCAATTGAAGGGCACGCCCGTGGCCATCGGCGTGGTGAACAGGTTCGACAGCGTGATGATGATCTTGTTGGCGTCACCGCTGGCGCCCTTGACGTCGAGGAAGCCCTCGGCGCCAGCACCGCCGGACTTGTTGACGACGACCATCGACTCCTTCATCAGCTTGTGCTTGACGATGATGCCCTGGATCAGGCGCGCCATCTGGTCCGCCCCACCACCCGTACCGGCGGGCACGACGAACTCGACGGGCTTGCTCGGCTCCCAAGCGGCAGCAGCGGGCGCAACGAAACCGACGCAGGCGGCTGCGGCTGCCAACGACACGCCACGCGCGAAGAGCCCGACGCTGCGCTTAGTTCTGAGTTTGATCATGATGTCTCCAATGAGTGAGGGCAGAGATGAGTGGAGTCGTTTCTTTAGGCGACCTGCCACGACGATCTGAAGGTCCCGATGGTCCGGTCTGTCGCCGAAAAACCCCGTTGACCGGAGTCAACTTTTGAGAAAGATACTCGTATTCCACTACGTCACGGCGAAGGCCGCGGCCAAGGTTGCTTGAACAGCGAGCCACGCGTCAAGGGAGTAACACCCGACAACGCGCAACGAGTTGCTGCGGCCGCCCGACACGGGCGGTGAGCACCAGGGTTGGCACGGATGCACAGCGCCGGCCCGACCGCCAACCGCGCAAGGTCTGCATTGCCGCATGACGCGACGGCACAGGGTACCGGGGGGCCCACAATCCTCCCGAGCCTCCTACCGGCCCATCAGCGCCCGCACATGCGCGGCCGTGGCGGACGCAAGTCCGTCCAGGCTGTAGCCCCCCTCGAGGATGGACACCACGCGTCCCTTCGCCGAGCGGTTCGCCTCGGCGAGCAGCTGGCGCGTGATCCAGTCGAAGTCGTCGTCAGTGAGGCCGAGACCACCCAGCGGGTCGAGATGGTGCGCGTCGAACCCTGCCGAGATGATGAGCAGGTCCGGGGCGAACCGGCGCAGCGCTGGCAGCAGGACGGCCTGCATCTGCGAACGGAACGTTGCAGAGCCGCTCCCACGCGCCAGCGGGACGTTCACGATGTTGTCTGCCACGCCGGATTCGTCACGCGCACCGGTGCCAGGATAGAACGGCCACTGATGGCAGGAGCCGTAGAACATGTCGGGGTCGCCGTAGAAGGCGTGCTGGGTGCCGTTGCCATGGTGCACGTCGAAATCGATCACCGCGACCCGCTGCAGCCCATGGGCCTGACGCGCGTGGAAGGCGGCAATCGCCGCCTGGTTGAAGACACAGAACCCCATCGCACGGTCGGCTTCGGCATGGTGGCCACACGGTCGCGTGGCGCAGAAGGCGTTGTCCGTCCTGCCGGCGACGACGTCGTCCACGCCCGCGCAGGCGGCGCCGACACAACGCATCACGGCTTCGAGCGTGCCGGGGGACATGATGGTGTCGCCGGCGTCGAGTGCGCGGTACCCGTCTCGCGGCGAGGCCGCATGCACCTCGTCGACATACCCTTGGGTATGAACGTGCAGCAGCTGCGCCGCCGTGCCCTCGGGTGCGTCGCTCCAGCGCAATTGCACGAAGTCCGGAGACTTCAGCGCCTCCAGCACGGCCAGCAGGCGCTGCGGCGATTCGGGGTGGTGCGGGCCTGGTTGGTGGTGGAGACAGGCTTCGTGGGTGTAGATCGTCGTGATAGACATGGCGTGGCGGCGTGACGGCATGCGGATCGCAGCTCCCGCCTTGCCAGACTCCAAGATGAGTGATAACCCTTGTTCGGGAAAACCCTATAATGACTCTTTGAAGATCACCACAGGCGAGGAGCCCACATGTCCACCATCAACCAGCCGACCGCCCTGTTTGCGCCGGTCCCGAATGTCGGTCTCAAGGCGCTGCTCGACGAAGCGGCGGTGTTGTTCGACGCGCTGCTGCACCCCGCAAAAATCATAGCGGAAGTCGAGCAGATGCGAGCCTTGCAGCTCGAAGCGGACCGCATCGAGGCCAGCGATCCGGCCCGCGCCGCCGCACTGCGCCAGCGCGCATCACGCACCGGGCTGCGCTGAGATCGACGGCGGCGGGCACACCCACCGACCCTTAGGAGCGGGCCCTTCTCCCCGCGCTCCAGGCGGGATCAACCTGCCAACCACACGACACTCCGCGGCTTGACCACCGCTCGCAGGCGCGCGTGGTCGGGGCGAAGCGCTGGATCACGCGTACGCAGCCCGCTCAGATCTTGCCGCTGTGCCTGAGCCGGCTGAGCGTCTCGGGGGCGATGTTCAAATAGGACGCCAGTTCCTTTTGCGGGATGCGGTCGACCATGTCCGGCTGCTTGCGCAGGAACCTGTGCACCCGCCCGGGTGCATCCAGCAGGTGCAGCGTGATCGTATGCGCCATGATCTCGGTCATCACCTTCATCACGGACTGCTCGAAGGTCTGCTTGGCCGCCGGGCGGCTCTCCAGGAACGACACCCACTCCGTCAGCGGCAGGCACGCGACCCGCGCCTTGGTGACGCAGACGATGCTGTAGGGGGTGGGCGTGCCCATGCACCACGCCGCATAGCTCGTCTCCATGTCGGTCTCGTCGGCGAAGCGCAGGATCATCTCCTTGCCGTCCTGGTTGGCGACCACGCGCTTCAGGATGCCGTCGAGGATGAAATACTGCGACATGTCCCGCACCCCCTGGTGGAGCAGAAACTCGCCCTTGCGTCCTTCGACGATCTCGAGGTGGCTTTCGAGAACGGCACGGTCTTCGTCGCCGAGGGCATCCAGGGGCTGGTGCTTCTGAAGCTGCAGGCGGATCACGTTCCGCTCGGGGTGGTTCGCCAAAGGAGTCATCAAGGGTCTGACAGGCCAATTTTCCGGAATCTTGACCTCGGTCATTCATGCAAAGCCAAGCCCAACATGATAGTTGAGCCACGCATCGCTGAAGGCGTCCGGGACGTTGGCCTGGCGCAGGCAGACGATCGACGCCAGGTCGGCGGTCCCTGCGAAGAGCGGGGCATCGACCGGCGCGGCGAGCGACCTCCCACGAAGGCAAGACGGAGACATTTCCCATCATGACGACTACATCGGCCACGCCGGAGCAGACCGACGGCTTTCACCTGGTCCTCGACGCCCTCAAGCTCAACGGCCTCGAGACGATCTACGCGCTGCCTGGCATTCCCATCACCGACCTGACGCGCATGGCGCAACGCGAGGGCCTGCGTGTCATCTCGTTCAGGCACGAGCAGCACGCTGGCAATGCCGCGGCCGCGGCGGGGTACCTGACCGGCAAGCCGGGCATCTGCCTGACGGTGTCGGCTCCCGGCTTCCTGAACGGCCTGACCGCGCTGGCCAATGCGACGACCAACTGCTTCCCGATGATCCTGATCAGCGGCTCCAGCGAACGCGAGATCGTCGACCTGCAGCAGGGTGATTACGAAGAGATGGACCAGCTGGCCATCGCCAAACCCTTGTGCAAGGCCGCCTACCGCGTGCTGCATGCCGAGGACATCGGTGTCGGCATCGCGCGCGCCATCCGGTCGGCCGTTTCGGGCCGCCCGGGCGGGGTCTATCTCGACCTGCCGGCCAAGCTGTTCGCGCAGACGATGGACGCCGTGAAAGGCAAGCATTCGCTGATCAAGGTCGTCGACCCGGCGCCGAAGCAGTTGCCGGCCCCAGAGGCCGTGCAGCGCGCGCTCGATCTGCTCAAGACCGCCAAGCGCCCGCTGATCCTGCTGGGCAAGGGGGCGTCGTACGCACGTGCCGACGAGGAGGTGCGTGCCCTGGTCGAGAAGACCGGCATCCCCTACCTGCCGATGTCGATGGCCAAGGGCCTGCTGCCGGACACACACGACCAGTCGGCCTCTGCGGCGCGCAGCTACGTGCTCGAGCAGGCGGATGTCGTTGTGCTCGTCGGCGCGCGGCTGAACTGGCTGCTGTCGCACGGCAAGGGCAAGACCTGGGGCGCCGCCAACGGCCCGAAGAAGTTCATCCAGATCGACATCTCGCCGACGGAGATGGACAGCAACGTGGCGATCGAGGCCCCCGTCGTCGGCGACATCGGCTCGTGTGTCGCAGCCCTGAACGCAGGCATCGGCAGCAACTGGGCCAAGCCGCCGTCCGACTGGACCGGCGCCATCGCCGAGCGCAAGGACAAGAACCTGACCAAGATGGCCGAGACCCTGGCCAAGAACCCGGCGCCGATGAACTTCCACAGCGCGCTCAACGTGGTGCGCAATATCGTCAAGGCGCGCCCCGATGCCATCGTCGTCAACGAAGGCGCCAACACGCTGGACTTCACACGCAGCATCGTGGACATGTACGAGCCGCGCAAGCGACTGGACGTCGGCACGTGGGGCATCATGGGCATCGGCATGGGTTTCTCCGTCGCTGCCGCGGTGGAGACCGGCAAGCCGGTGATCGCGATCGAGGGCGACAGCGCCTTCGGCTTCAGCGGCATGGAGGTCGAGACGATCTGCCGCTACAACCTGCCGGTCTGTGTCGTCGTGTTCAACAACAACGGCGTCTACAAGGGGACGGACGTCAACCCGCTCGGCGGGGACGTGGCGCCGACGGTCTTCGTCAAGGGGGCACGTTACGATCTCATGATGCAGGCATTCGGCGGTGTCGGTGTGACAGCCACGACGCCGGCCGAGCTCGACAAGGCCATGAACGAGGCTCTTGCTTCGGGCAAGCCGACGTTGATCAACGCCATCATCGACGAAACCGCCGGTACCGAGAGCGGCCGCATCACCAGCCTGAATCCGGCTGCGGCCCTCAAGAAGTAATCACGTAGTTCACAAGAGCAACCGCTAGGAGCAAAGCATATGTCAGGCAACCTCCCCCTCAAGGGCATCAAGATCATCGACTTCACGCACGTCCAGGCCGGCCCCGCCTGCACGCAGTTGCTCGCCTGGTTCGGCGCCGATGTCATCAAGGTCGAGCGCCCCGGCTCCGGCGACGTGACGCGCAGCCAGCTGCGCGACATCCCCGAAGCCGACGCGCTGTACTTCACGATGCTCAACAGCAACAAGCGCTCGTTGACGCTCGACACCAAGAAGCCCGAAGGCAAGGCGATCCTCGAGAAGATGATCAAGGAGTCCGACGTCATGGTCGAGAACTTCGGCCCCGGCGCGCTCGACCGCATGGGCTTCACTTGGGAGCACATCCAGTCGCTCAACCCCGGCATGATCCTGGCGTCGGTCAAGGGCTTCAGCGACGGCCACCACTACGAGGACCTCAAGGTCTACGAAAACGTGGCGCAGTGCGCGGGCGGCGCGGCGTCCACCACCGGCTACTGGAAGGGCGAGAACTCCGGCCCGACGATTTCTTCCGCGGCGCTGGGCGACTCCAACACCGGCATGCACCTGGCCATCGGCATCCTCACGGCCTACATCGGCAAGCAGAAGACCGGCAAGGGCCAGAAAGTGGCCGTCTCGATGCAGGACGCCGTGCTCAACCTGTGCCGCGTGAAGATGCGCGACCAGCTGCGCCTGGACAAGGTGGGCTATCTGGAGGAGTACCCGCAGTACCCGCACGAGATGGAGTCCTTCAAGGACGGGGTGGTGCCGC
>JAHECD010000149.1 GCA_024641945.1 Rubrivivax sp.
CACTCGCCCAGAGCCTCGCACGCACGGCCGCGGCGCACCAGCCGGTGTCCGGCGCGGCCGGCCTCGGCGGCGCCGTGCGGCGGCTCGGCGCGGCGCTCGGCCCGTTGTGGGGCGGCAAGGCCGAGGGCGAAGCCGCCGCCGCGCTGGCCCAGCGCGCGCTGGCCGAGGCGCTGGATGCCGAGGTGCGCCAGGGCACCGCCGAGCTGATCCAGCTGCACGGCCTGGAAGGGCGCGCGCAGGGCGAGATCCTGGCGCGCGTGGCGACGCAGTTCGAGGTGCGCTCGCGCGTGGACGAAAGCAAGGCGGCGGTGCTCGGCGGCATGGTCAGCGGTGCGCTCGCGGGCTTGAAGGCCGACATCGCCACCGGCGGGCTGACGATGGGCGGCGGGCTGCTGGCCGGCGGGCTGCTCGGGGCGCTCGGCGCCGCCGGGCTGGCGCGTGGCATCAACGTGATGCGCGGTGGCGGCCCTGCTTGGGTGGGCTGGAGCGCGGAGGCGATGGGGCCGCTCGTCGAATCGGCTGTGCTGCGCTACCTGGCGGTGGCGCATTTCGGCCGTGGGCGCGGACAGTGGGCCGAGGGCGAAGCGCCGGCGCACTGGCGTGGTGTGGTCGTGGCCGCGCTCGCGCCGCACCAGCCTGCACTGGCAGCACTCTGGAAGGGGCGCAGCGCCCAGTTCGACAACGATGGCGAGGCGGCGCGACTGGCCGTCGAGCTGCAGGCGATCGTGTCCGGTGTCGCCCGCGAGGCGCTCGAGCACCTGTACCCGGGGGCCTGGCCTGCGGCGGTGGACACGGGCGCCGGGGTGGGCCTGTCGCGTCCGGCACCGGCTGACGCAGAATCGGCGCCATGACCTCTGCCACGCCCCGCCCGTTCCACCTGGCCTTCCCGGTCCACGACCTGCATGTCGCGCGTGCCTTCTATGGCGGCCTGCTCGGCTGCCCCGAAGGGCGCAGTTCGCCGGAGTGGATCGACTTCGACCTCTACGGCCACCAGATCGTGGCCCACCTCGCGCCGCAGGAATGTTCGCCCGTGGGCACGAGCGCGGTCGACGGCGACGCCGTGCCCGTGCGCCACTTCGGCGTCGTGCTGCCGATGGCCGAATGGCAGGTCCTGGCCGACAGGCTCACCGCCGCCGGCACGCGGTTCATCATCGCGCCGCACGTGCGCTTCAAGGGGCTGGCGGGCGAGCAGGCCACCTTCTTCTTCCTCGATCCCTCGGGCAACGCACTCGAGTTCAAGGCCTTTGCGGACCTGGGCCAACTCTTCGCCAAGCAGTGAACATCGTCATTCTCGGGGCGGGCCGCGTCGGTGAGAGCGTGGCCGAGAGCCTCGCGTCGGAGCAGAACGACATCACCGTCATCGACATCGACCCGCGGCGCCTGGCGGCGCTGCAGGACCGGCTGGACCTGCGTGGTGTCGTCGGCAACGGCGTGCAGCCGTCGGTGCTGAAGGAGGCGGGCGCCGAAGACGCCGACATGCTCATCGCCTGCGCGCCGCTCGACGAGACGAACCTCGTGGTGTGCAAGATCGCGCACGAGCTGTTCCACATCCCGACCCGCATTGCGCGTGTGCGCAGCGCCGAGTTCACCGACGGCAGCCCGCTGATGAGCACGCAGGGCTTCGCGGTCGACGAGGTCATCTGCCCCGAGGAAAGCCTGACGACCTACATCCGCAAGCTGATCGAGTATCCCGAGGCGCTGCAGGTGCTGGAGTTCTCGCAGAACCGCGTGAGTCTGATCGCCGTGCGGGCGGTCGAGGGCGGGCCGCTCGTCGACCATGTGATCTCGGAGTTGCCGCAGCTGGCACCCGACCTGCCGATGCGCATCGTCGCGATCTACCGGCCCGACCCGATGGGCATGGACCAGCAGGTCATCTGCGACGGGCATACCCGAATCAGGGCGGGTGACGAAGTCTTCGTGCTGGCCGCCAACGAGAACATCCGGCGTGTGCTCGACGCCATGCGCAAGCGCGGCGAACCCGTGCGCCGGGTGATGATCGCCGGCGGCGGCCGGGTCGGCCTGCGGCTGGCGCGCCGCATCGCGCAGGACTGCCACGTGAAGATCGTCGAGCACGACCAGGACCGCTGCGAATACCTCGCGACCCAGCTGCCGAGCGACGCGCTCGTCCTGCACGGCGACACGACCGACGAGGACCTGCTCGCCGACGAGAACGTGCACGAGACCGATCTCTTCCTCGCCCTGACCAGCGAGGACGAGGACAACATCATGTCGTGCCTGCTGGCCAAGCGCATGGGCGCCCGGCGCGTGTTGGCGCTCATCAACCGGCGCGCCTATGCCGACCTGGTGCAGGGCCAGGGCACGCAGATCGACATCGCGATCTCGCCGTCGCAGGCGGTGATCGGCGAGCTGCTGGCCCACGTGCGCCGCGGCGACGTCGCCGCCGTCTACAGCCTGCGCCGCGGCACGGCGGAGGTGCTGGAGGCCATCGCACGCGGTGACCGCAAGTCGTCGCGGGTCGTCGGCCGGCGCATCGAGGAACTCCCGCTGCCCGCCGGTGCGCAGATCGGCGCCATCGTGCGCGACGCGCTCATCGAGGGCGGTGACGCATTGCGCAAGGAGGTGATCATTCCGCACCACGACACCGTGATCCAGTCGGACGATCACGTCATCGTCTTCGTGCCGCGCAAGCGCATGGTGCGCCAGGTCGAAAAGCTGTTCCAGGTTGGCGTGAGCTTCTTCGGATGAACGGCCGGCGTGCCGTGGTCGCCCTGGTCGGGCGCGTGGTGGTGCTGTTCTCGCTGCTGATGGCCGTGCCGCTGGGCTTCGCGGTCTGGCACGACGATCCGGCGCAACAGGCCTTTCTTCGGTCCATCGGCCTGAGCGTGGCCCTGGGCCTGGCGATGAGCCTGGCGATGCGCCGTTTTCGGCAAGAACTGCAGCTGCACGACGGTTTCCTGCTCGTCGCGATGACCTGGCTCATGCTGCCGGGCATCGGTGCGCTGCCCCTGTGGCTGGCCATTCCGGACCTGTCCTTCACCGACGCCTATTTCGAGGCCATGTCGGGCTTCACGACGACCGGTGCCACCGTGCTGACCGGGCTGGACACCCTGCCGGTGTCGATCAACGTGTGGCGCTGCTTCATGTCCTTCATCGGCGGCCTCGGCATCATCGTGCTCGCGGTGGCGATCCTGCCGTTGCTGGGGGTCGGCGGCACGCAGCTGTTCAGGGCCGAGTCGGCCGGGCCGATGAAAGACGCCAAGCTCACGCCGCGCATCGCCGAAACGGCGCGCGGTCTGTGGGGCGTGTATTTCGGTGCGGCGCTGCTTTGTTTCCTGGCGTTTCGCGCGGCCGGCATGAGTTGGGACGACGCCTTCATGCACATGTGCACGACGCTGAGCGCGGGCGGCTTTTCCGCGTACGACGAAAGCTTCGCGCATTGGAACTCGCCGCTGATCGAAGCGGTGGCCATCGTCTTCATGATGGTCGCCGGCGCGAGCTGGGCGATCTACTTCGTCGCTTTGCGCCAGCGCTCGGTGCGGGCGCTGTGGAAGAACGTCGAGCTGCGCGGCTACGTGTTGACCGTGCTCGCGACCATTGCCGTCGTCACGGTCTATCTCGATGCAACGGGGGTCTATCCCGACATCGTGACAGCGTTGCGCAAGGCGGCGTTTCACGTCGTCTCGATCGCCACCACGACCGGCTTTGCCAATACCGACTACGCACAGTGGCCCGCCTTCGTGCCGTGGCTGATGCTGCTGGTGGGCTGTTTCGCCACCTGTGCCGGTTCCACCGGCGGCGGCATCAAGATGGTCCGCATGCTGTTGCTGCTCAAGCAATCGCAACGCGAGCTGGTGCGCATCGTGCACCCGAACGCGGTCAACCCGGTGGTCATGGCCGGTGCGGTGGTGCCGCCGCGCGTGATGCACAGCGTCATTGCGTTCATGATGATGTATGGCGCCTCGCTGGTGAGCCTGACGATGCTGCTGGTCTTCACCGGGCTGGACGCAGTGACGGCATTTACCGCGATCGTGGCTTGCCTGAACAACATCGGCCCCGGCCTGGGCGGCGTCGGCCCGGCCAGCAACTTCCAGGGCCTGGGCGACTTCCAGACGTGGATCTGCAGCGCGGCCATGCTGCTCGGCCGGCTCGAGCTGCTGTCGATCCTGGTCCTGTTCACGCCGCAGTTCTGGCGCCGGTAGCTAGCGCTGCTCCACCGGCAGGTAGATCCGGTCCGCGTATGTCGCCAGCCATTCCGGACGGAACGCCACGAAGATGGCGACGATCATGCCCGACAGCCAGGCGTCGCCCCAGGCCGCGAGCCAGCGGCCGAGCGCGAGATCGCCCACGCCCAGGCCGGCCAGGTCGGCGTGCATCAGTGCGGCGGCCGTTCCCGCCAGCGTGCCGGCGATGGCAGTGGCAAAGAAGCCACGGCCGAGGATGAAGACCATCAGGTGGTTCGGCAGCCAGCGGCGGATCGCGGCCCCCAGGCCGAGCGCCAGCGTCGCCGGCACGACCCCGAGCCACACGAAGCGATCGACGGCCTCGCCGGGCGACAGACCGGCCAGCAGCGCCGTGACCGCGGCCACCGGCACCAGGGCAAGCATCGCCATCGGCCAGCCGCACATCAGCATCAGCAGGCACGCGCCGGACAGCGGCTGCGCCGCCGGCATGTCGACATAGCGGTCGGCCCCCCACAGCGCCGGCAGCAGGATCCACCACGCCAGCCAGGGCCACGGCGGGCCGTGCGGGCCCACACCGCGCCACGGGCGCAAGGCCGCCGCGGCCGACACGACAAGCGCGGCCACAACCGCTTGAATCCAGTCCATCGGTCGAATGCTACGAAGCGGGCGTGGCGGCGCCTTGCGCGGGCGCAAGTCCCCTGCCATGGCGCGGGATCGCGCGCGACGGAGGACAACCCGATGGACGGCCGACGCGCCCGCAGGTACCTTGCCGGAACGATCCCGTCCGCGCCGATCCGGCGCACCGCGGGCGTGATGAAAGCCCTTGATGACCCCGACCATCGATTTCTGGTTCGACTTCTCCTCGCCCTATTCCTACATCGCCAACGAATGGGTCGATGCGGTGGCCGCGCGCCACGGCCGCACCGTGCGCCGGCACGCCATCCTGCTCGGCGCCACGTTCCAGGCGGCCGAACTGAAGAGCCCCGTGTCGTACCCGATCAAGCGCGAATATTCCCTTGCCGACTTTGCCCGCTCGGCGCGCTTCGAGGGTGTGCCGTACCTGCAGCCGGACACCTTTCCGATTCCGACGCAGAACGCGGCACGCATCTTCTGGTGGCTGCACGATACCGGCTCGCCGGATGCCGCGGCCGACTGGGCGCGCGCGGCCTTTCGCGCCTACTTCACCCGCAGCGTGCTGTTGTCCGACCCCGATGCGCTGAAGGCATTGGCTGCTGACAGCGGGCTCGATGCCGCGGCGGCCGAGGCCGCCTGGAACGATCCGGCGTGGAAGCTGCGCCTGAAGAGCGAGAACGAGACCGCCATCGCCGCGGGCATCTTCGGTGCACCGTTCTTCATGGTGGATGGTGAGCCCTTCTGGGGCAATGACCGGCGTGCGCAGATCGAACGCTGGCTCGCCACGGGACCGTTCTAGAACCTGGGAGCTCCGCATGCACAAGACGTCCAAATCGATGGTGGAAGAAGCCACCGCCGCCATCACCACCTACAGCATCGAGGAAGCCCGAGACCTCCACGGCCGCGACGACGTGCAGTTCATCGACATTCGCGACGTGCGCGAGCTGGAGCACGAAGGCATCATCCCGGGCGCCTTCCACGCTCCGCGCGGCATGCTCGAATTCTGGGTCGACCCCGAATCGCCGTACTTCAAGCCGGCTTTCAAGCCGGGCAAGAAGCTCGTGCTTTTCTGCGCCGCGGGCTGGCGCTCGGCGCTGGCCACCAAGACACTGCAGGACATGGGCGTGCCCGACATCGCGCACATCGACGGGGGCTTCGGTGCCTGGAAGGCGGCCGGTGCGCCCGTGGCGGCCAAGCCGGTCAAACCGAGTAAACCCTGAGCGGCCGCCCTCGTAGAATTCACATTTGCATTGACGTTGACGTAAACGTAAAGCGGCGGCCCTTCGCGAGGGCGCCCCCAGGAGACCCGCCGGATGCCGACGCTCACGTCGAAGCTCAACCCGCGCAGCGATGAATTCAAGGCCAGCGCTTCGGCCATGCGCACGCTCGTCGATGATCTGAACGCGCGGCTCGCGCAGGTGGCCCTTGGGGGCGGCGACGCGCCGCGCGCCAAGCACGTGGCCCGCGGCAAGCTGTTGCCGCGCGACCGGGTGGAAATGCTGCTCGACCCGGACACGCCGTTTCTCGAGATCGGTGCACTCGCTGCGCACGCGATGTACAAGGAGCGCAGCGGCAACGACGCGGCGCCCGGTGCGGGGCTGATCGCCGGCATCGGCAGAGTGAGTGGCGTGGAATGCCTGATCGTGTGCAACGACGCCACCGTCAAGGGCGGCACCTACTACCCGATGACGGTGAAGAAACACCTGCGCGCGCAGGAGATCGCGCTGCAGAACCGCCTGCCGTGCATCTACCTGGTCGACAGCGGCGGCGCCAACCTGCCGAACCAGGACGAGGTTTTTCCGGACCGCGACCACTTCGGCCGCATCTTCTACAACCAGGCCAACATGTCCGCCCAGGGCATCCCGCAGATCGCGGTCGTGATGGGTTCGTGCACGGCCGGCGGGGCCTACGTGCCGGCCATGAGCGACGAGACCGTCATCGTCAAGAAGCAGGGCACGATCTTTCTCGGCGGCCCGCCGCTGGTGAAGGCCGCGATCGGCGAGATCGTGAGCGCCGAAGACCTGGGTGGCGGGGACGTACACACACGTCTCTCCGGCGTGGCCGACCACCTGGCCGAGAACGACATGCACGCGCTCGCCATCGCGCGGGCATCGGTCGCCAATCTCAACTGGCGCAAGGCCGAGCAGGTGCGGTGCATCGAGCCGCGTGCGCCGCTGTTCGATGCGAGCGACCTGCACGGCATCATCCCCACGGACCCGCGCAAGCCGTACGACGTGCGGGAGATCGTCGCGCGCATCGTCGACGGCAGCGAGTTCGACGAATTCAAGGCACGCTATGGCAGCACGCTGATCACCGGGTTCGCGCACATCGAAGGCATGCCGGTGGGCATCGTCGCCAACAACGGCGTCTTGTTCAGCGAGTCGGCGATGAAGGGCGCGCATTTCATCGAGCTGTGCTGCCAGCGGCGCGTGCCGCTGGTCTTCCTGCAGAACATCACCGGCTTCATGGTCGGCCGCAAGTACGAGGCCGAAGGCATCGCCAAGCATGGCGCCAAGATGGTCACCGCGGTGGCGACTGCGACCGTGCCCAAGTTCACCGTCATCATCGGCGGCAGCTTCGGCGCGGGCAACTACGGCATGTGCGGGCGTGCGTACTCCCCGCGCTTCCTGTGGATGTGGCCGAACGCGCGCATCAGCGTGATGGGCGGCGAGCAGGCCGCGAGTGTGCTCGCCACCGTGCGGCGCGACGGCATCGAGGCCAAGGGCGGCGCCTGGAGCGCCGACGAGGAGGCCGCGTTCAAGCAGCCCATCCTCGATCAGTTCGAGCACCAGGCGCACCCGTATTTCGCGAGCGCCCGGCTGTGGGACGACGGCGTCATCGACCCGGCGGACACACGCCGCGTGCTCGCGCTCGGGTTGTCCGCAAGCCTGAACGCACCGATCCCGGACGCGCCGAAGTTCGGCGTCTTCCGCATGTGATCTGCGCCACACGATGGAAAACGCCTACCTGCGCCCGGAAGACGAAGCGCTGCGCGAGCAGGTGCAGCGCTTCGTCGCGCGCGAGGTCGAGCCGCATGCGCTGGCATGGGAGGCCGATGGTTTCACGCCGCGCGAAGTGCTGCGCCGCATGGGCGACGCCGGCATGCTTGGCCTCCTGTATGGGCCTGAGCATGGCGGCGCCGGGGCCGACGCACTGACGAACCTGGTCTTCGCCGAGGCGCTGTCCACCAGCACGTTCGGCGGCTTTGTCATCACCGTGCTCGTGCACACCGACATGGCGAGCCCGCATCTGCACCACGCCGGCACGCCGGCGCAGCAGGCACGCTGGATGCCGGGCATCACGAGCGGCCGCACGGTCACCGCGGTGGCCATCACCGAACCGGGTGCGGGCAGCGACGTGGCCGGCCTGCGCACGACGGCCCGGCGCGATGGTGATGCGTGGCTGCTGAACGGCAGCAAGCTGTTCATCACCAACGGCGTGCATGCGGACCTCTATTTCGTCGCCGCACGCACCGGCACGGCACGGCATGCGATATCGATCTTCGCCGTCGAGCGGGGCACGCCGGGTTTCAGCGTGGGCCGCCAGCTCGACAAGGCCGGATGGCTGTCGTCCGATACCGCGGAGCTGCATTTCGACGACGTCCGCATCCCCGCCGACCATCTGCTGGGCGAGGAAGGCAAGGGCTTTCATGCCGTGATGAAGAATTTCCAGACCGAGCGCATCGCACTCGGCGCGATGGCCGTGGGCCACTGCATGCAGGCGCTGCGCCTCACGCTGGATCACGTGCGGGCGCGTCAGGCCTTCGGCGCGCCGCTGTGGGACAAGCAGGCCGTGCGCCAGCGCATCGCCATGCTCGACGCCAGGACCCGCGCGGCGCGCCAGTACCTGTACCACTGCGCATGGCGCGTGACGCAGGGCCACGACGTCGTGCAGGACGTTTCGCTGCTCAAGGCGCTGACGGGCGAGCTCGTGAACGAGGTGCTGCTCGGTTGCCAGCAGTTCCACGGCGGCATGGGCTACATGCGCGGCACGCCGATCGAGCGCTTGTGGCGCGACGCCCGTATTCTGGCCATCGGCGGCGGCGCGACCGAGGTCATGCTCGACGAAGCCGCCAAGCGCTATTGAGTCCGCCGTGAGCCCAAACCGTTCCAACGTCGAGATCCGCCCGCTGGCCGCGCGCGACTCGATCGAGGCGTTGACCACGCTGCTGCATGTCTCTTACGCGCCGCTGGCGGCGCTGGGCATGAATTATCCGGCGGCGACGCAGCTGCCCGAGGTCACCGCCCGCCGCGCCGCCGAGGGGCAGTGTTTCGTCGCGGTGCGCGCCGGCGACCTCGTCGGCACGGTCACCGTGGCCGGTCCACAGGGCGATTCCGTCGCACCCTGGTTCCGCGACGCCGACACGGCGCATCTGCACCAGTTCGCGGTCTCGCCCACCTTCCAGGGGCGCGGCATCGGCCATCGTCTCGTCGCGGCGGGTGAGCAGTGGGCGGTCGAACGCCGCTACCGCCGCACGGCGATCGACACGCCCATAGGCGCCGAGCGGCTGCGCACGTTGTACCGCGGCATGGGTTATGGCGACGTCGGCGAGGTGCAGTGGCCGGGCGAGAACTACCGCAGCATCGTCATGTGCAAGATGCTCGACGAATCGCCGCTGCGTGCGCACCTGCTGACGATGGCGCGCTACAACCTGTGGGCGACGACGCGCCTGCTCGACGCCGTCGATGCCCTGTCCGATGCCGAGTACCGGGCGCCGGCAGGCCTCTTTTTCGGCAGCATCCACGGCACGCTCAATCACCTGCTCGTCGGCGAGCACCTGCTCTGGCGGCGGCGTTTTGCCGAAGGCGAGTCCCCCGTCGTCGCGCTCGATCACGAGGCCGAACCCGACCGCGCACGGCTGCGCCAGCGCCTGCTCGAAGGCGCGGCCGAGTGGCTGCCGCTGATGCAGACCTGGA